>JAGRPD010000384.1 GCA_020439875.1 Verrucomicrobiales bacterium | reverse complement strand
CGCTGGCGGGATCTGCCACGTCGCAGGCCACGGGGGTGATGAGTGGGGAGGCGGCTGCGGTCTCTTGCAGGGAGGCCACGGTGCGACCAAACACAAAGGTTCGCGCGCCGGCGGCTGCGAAACGCCGCGCGGCGGCCTGGCCCATGCCTCCACCGCCGCCGGTGACAATGACGATCTGATTTGTCCAATCCATGGCGGCACGCTAGCGGGGGCGGCGGAGATTTCCAGCACGGGCTGAGATTCCGTGACGCTTCTTTGCGCTGGGCGAAAACATCCGCGCTGCGGTGGCGTTATCGGCTTGCCTCCCTGAGTGACTCTGCTTCAGATTTCTCTTTTTATGCGCACCTCCTTGCTCCTCCTCGCCCTGGCTTCGGCTACCAGCTTTGCCACAGCTGCCAACACGGATTGGAATCGTTTCCGCGGCCCCAACGGCAGCGGTACGGCGGCCACGACGGGCCTGCCCGCTACCTTCGAAAAAGCCCAAATCGGCTGGATGGTGAGCGTGCCGTTTGGCTGGTCGTCGCCAGTGCCATGGGGAGACAAAGTGATCCTCACCGCTGAGACGGCGGCGGACAAACGTGCGGTGCTCTGCCTGAGTGCGGCGGATGGCTCGAAGGTGTGGGAATACGAGGTGCCCTTCAAGGAGCACCGGCAGCACAAGTTCAACAGCTTTGCCAGCTCGACGCCCTTCGTCGATGCGGATCGCATTTACATCACCTGGACCAGCGGCACCGATGTGCAGGCGCTGGCTTTGAACCACGACGGCAAGCTGCTGTGGCATCGCGAGGGCATCGCCAACTACGTGCATGAGCATGGCTCTGGCGTGTCGCCGGTGGTGGCGGACGGGGTGCTGATCGTGCGGGCGGAGTTTGCCACGGAGAAAAAAGGCACGGCTCTGGCGGAACCGGAGCAAATGGATTGGAAGAGCCAAATCGTGGGTCTGGACGCTGCGACGGGCAAGGACCTCTGGCGCAGGGAGGTGCCGAATACCTTCAATCCCTACAGCACGCCCACGGTGCGGCAGACGGCGGCGGGTGCCGAATTCCTGGTGGCGAACACCACGTCTGGCTTCATGGGTCTCGACGTCAAAACCGGCAAGATCAATTGGCAGCACAATCCAGGTTACCAGCAGCGCAGCGTGGGCGGCATCGTGCTGGAGGGAGACACGCTGTTTGCCTGCCTGGGCTCTGGGGGGGGCGGCAAGGAGAGCGCAATTTTGAAGGTATCTGCCAGCGGCCCGGAAGAGGTGGCTGTCATCAAGGATGCACCGCTGCCGTACGTGCCGTCTCCGCTGCTGGTGGGAGATCGGCTGTACCTGCTCAATGACGGCGGCATCTTCACGGCGGTGAAGTGGCCCAGTGGCGAGCCGGTGTATGAGCCGCAGCGCCTCTCCAGTGCAAAGGGACGCAGCACGAAGTACTTCAGCAGCCCGGTGGCAGCGGATGGCAAGATTTTCTGCTGCTCGCAGACCGGCGATGTGGTGACGGTGAAACAGGGCGATGCCTTCGAGGTGCTGGGCGTGACCGAGCTGGATGCGCCGATCAATGCCAGCCCCGCGATCAGCGATGATGCGCTCTACATTCGCACCGAAAAGAGCCTCTACCGCATCAATGCCTCGGGTGGGAAGCTGCCTTGACGCAGTTTGACGCGCGTTTCCACCTTGGCGGGTGGAGTGGGCTGAGCTATCGGTAGTTCATGGCAGAAAAAGCGATCCGAATCCTCATCGCGGACGACCATGCGGTGGTCCGCAACGGTTTCCGCCGCATTTTGGAGGCCCAATGGGACCTCGAAGTGCTGGGGGAGGTCTCCAATGGACGTGAGGCCGTGGAGGCCGTGCTGGAGCAGCAGCCGGACGTGGTGCTGATGGATGTGACGATGCCGGAACTCAACGGCATCGAGGCCACCCGGCGCATCGTGCGGGATGCGCCGAAGGTGCGGGTGCTGGCGCTGTCCATGCACAAGGACGCGGTGTACGTGCGGGAGATCCTGCGCGCGGGAGCGAAGGGCTACCTGCTGAAAGACTCCGATGAGAAGCAATTGCTGGCGGCGGTGCGCGCGGTGGCCATGGGCCAGGCGTTCCTCAGCCCAGAGGTTTCCGACGCGGTGCTGGATGACTACCGCAAGCACGTGACCAACCCGATCGATCTGCTCAGCTCCCGAGAGCGCGAGGTGCTGCAGCTCATTGCGGAGAGCAAGACCAATAAGGAGATCGCCACCATGCTGAGCCTCAGCGTCTATACGGTCGAGGCACATCGTGGGCGCATCATGGAGAAGCTGAATTTGCACTCCATCGGCGAGCTGGTGCGGTTTGCCATGCGCAACGGTTTGATCGACTGACCGTCTGAAAAAGAAGACGCATGAGCCGGGAGATGCAGCCCCCCACCGAGTCTCGGCTGCAGTCCGTACTGAAAATGCGGGAGCGCACGGTGCTGCGGGTGTTGGGTTTGGGATTCTTGATGGTGATGCTGCTGCTCGGCGTCGCGGGGTTGATCGCGGCGCGGGACAGCTCCGCCATCCGGCGAGATGCGGGTCAACTGGCCAGTGAACAATTGCTGATGGCGCGCCTGCTGCATGAGGTGATGGCAGAGCAAAATGCCCTCACCCAGGTGCTGCATCGGGTGGCGGATCCCTCGGCCGCGCCTCCGGATCGGGTGGCCATCCTGGCGGAGCTAGAGGCTGCCGATGCTGCGGTGCATTCGCTCACTCAGGAGGCCATGGCGGAGGGGCGGGACTGGGGGGAACTGCACGATGAGGTGGAGCGGTTCACGACCCAGGTGCGGCAGTTTTTGGATCGGAAAAAGCAGCCTCCTGATTTGGAGGAAACGCGCAGTTTGTTTCTGCGTCACACGGCGGTGGTGCAGCGGGTGGATGGGCTGTTGGAGGAGAGTTCGGAGCGGCTCTCAGGCGCGAATGGGCTGCTGGAGTCGGAGTCACGCAAGCTGGAACGTGAGTCCTCCCTGCTGCTCGGTGCCTGCCTGCTGCTGGCGCTGGCCTGCGCGGTGGGCACCATCATTTTCGCCGCGCGCAGCATCCGCCACATCGAGTGGCAGGCGGAGGAGCTGAACCGCGTCTCCTGGCAGATGCTGCAGAGCCAGGAGGTCGCGGCGCGGCGATTCTCCCATGAGTTGCACGATGAGCTGGGTCAATCTCTCGCTGCGGCCCGGGCCAGCCTGTCGAAGCTAGGCGTGGCCGATCTGGAGCCGAGCCGCGCGGACTGCCTGCATCTGATCGATGGGGCCATCTCCAACGTGCGCGAGCTATCGCAGCTACTGCGCCCGGTGATTCTGGACGACTTTGGCCTGGAGGCAGGTCTGGGTTTCCTGACGGATAAATTTGCCCAACGCACGCGGCTGGCGGTGGCTTTTGAAGCCGACGCACCGGGCCGCTTCCACGAGTAGACTTTTTTTTTTAATGATCCGGCCACGACCGAGATCTACACTCTTCCCCTACGCGACGCCCTTCCGATCCGGCCCAAGCCGCGCGGCGGCCAGCGAGAACAC
>JAGRPD010000678.1 GCA_020439875.1 Verrucomicrobiales bacterium | reverse complement strand
GAGCCCTGGTTGAACACGCCCGGCGGATTGGGCGGGATGTGATGCAAGTTGTGTTTTTGAAGAGGGCCTCCGTTCGGTGAGGTGAGCGGTTTTTGGCTGGTGGATTGGGAGCTTGGCCCATCGATCCGGTGCAGGCAGCGTGATGAAGCCGCTTTGGCGAGCCTTGGCACGCGGGCGCTAGGTCAGACGGAGGTTCGCCGCTGCGCGGAGATGGGGGCTCTGGGCGGGTGGTTGTAGAGGAAAACGTGAGTTTTCCTTGGGGGTGTGAAAATGAGGGGATTTAATCGGGAAGCAGGCTCATTTTACGAGAGGAGGGGAGGGAAGCCGTCAAACCCACGAAGCGGCGTTGGTGGAAGGGATGTGGTTCCCCTGCTTGAGATTTGGTAAAAGATGGTGGGTAGAAAATGGAGAGAGGGTAGAAGGCTTCGGTGCAGACAACGGGGAATAATGTTTGGGCTTGTTCATGGGGCCGCAATCTCGTAGAACATTCCCCATGAATCGCCCTCCCAGTCATCCAACTCCGCTTGCTCATGACGCTCCCACATCCACCCCGCCGCAGAGCGGCATAGTTCACAAGACGGAGCACGTAACCCCTGACCCGCTTCGTTTGGCATCCTTCATGACTCTTCCTTCTATGTTTGTGTTTGCAATCCGAACTCCCGTTCAGGGGTCACGTGTCCTTTGACGGTCTAAAACCAAGATGACGCGTAGGCAACGCCACAATCGAGTTCTGGTCTGCATCACGATCGTATTCTGTGTAGGTGCCGGAGCCATTTTACTGCGTGAACAGGATCTCAGAACATTTCTTCTCGCGTGTGCTGGTTACGCGGCATTTCTGCTCGTTTACTCTCTCATTTGCTGGCTCGAAGTTCCGAAGCAGCTACGAAGAATACCAGTTATGCCAGCGGACTATCGAACACTTAGGCTTGGAGCAATCACCCCTGCAGTTGCGCGTTTATTAGAGGCATCCGAGGTGGCTAGGGACCAAGTTTTTGGAAGATCTCGGCACCAGCTATTCCGCTCTGAACGTAGATTCCCGGAAGGCGTGTGGAGATGCGAGGTCGAAGTTTCGGAGAGCCGGGTTCTGGCCTGGGCTACATCTTATGAGTCCGTAGAGTCACCTGTTTTGGATAGGGGAAGGCACATGGGAGCAGGCCGTTTTCTGGCGATTCCAGGTTAATCAAACATTCAATGTTGTCACCAAATGAAACCCAAGAACCGAAGGTGTCGCTCTCAACACCTGCCCCTCCGCGAATTCAATCCGCCATGACCATTCAGCCTTTAATGCACAGTCGAAGCCTCGCTCTCGGGCAGGTGTGACAGAACTTCGACGTTGAATGCTCCGCACCGTCATAGCTTGGCTTGTTTTTCTTGGTGGCTTCGGCGTCGCGATTGGAACTGACCGGTTCCTGCGGATGCGCGACGGAGACGTGACGGCGGGTGGAATTCCAGAGTCATTGTGGTTTGCCATTCCCATCGTGCTTGCTCTCGTGGGTGCGTTTCTGGCGTGGCAGGGCACCGGAAGGTTGCATGCAACCTGGAAGCGGATTGCCGTTTTTTTGGCGCAATTGGTGGTTGGTTTTGTGATCTACGCCATGGTTGTTTTGTGGTATGTAGTCGGCAGCGGCATTGATTCGTTGTGATATGAATTGCGAGATAACGCATTCTAAGTCATTGGTGGCAACGGCGGACAACGCCGGTAGTTCGCTTCGCTCTGGAGGCCTTGCCCCCCGCCGTGCAACACTTCAAACGTTGAAAATGAATAGCGCACCTGTAAGGAGAAGCTCGTCGAGTGGTGATGCCGAACTCGTGTCACCTTTCTGGTAGCGGCGGCATACTATTGATGTGGTGTTCCTGTGAAGTAGGCGCATTTCGCGATCATCGGAGTGAATGCCGTCAAACCTACGGAAC
>JAGRPD010000383.1 GCA_020439875.1 Verrucomicrobiales bacterium | reverse complement strand
GGTAGTGGCTGATCATCATGATGCCATTGCGGGCGGCGACACCGCCCACGGCAATGAATCCAATCAGGGTAGCGACGGAGATGTTGTCGATCATCCACCAGGTGAGGGCCAAACCACCGATGAGCGCCAGGGGGAGATTCAGCAGTACCATCAGCACCAGTCGGAAGCTGCCAAAGTGAGCGTGCAGCAGCATGGCGATCAGCAACAGCACCAGCCCAAAGTAGATCATGATGCGTCGAGCGGCCTCTTCGCGCGCTTGGAACTCGCCTTCGAAGCGAAGGAAAAAGCCTTCCGGCAACTGCACTTGTTCGCGGACGAGCGTTTCCCATTGCTGCACCAGCGATTGCAGATCTCGCTGTGAGGAGTTGGCGCTGATGACGATGCGGCGTTGAGAATTTTCGCGATGAATCACGTTGGGGCCGCCCGTGGTGCGCACATCGGCCAGCAGCCGCAATGGCACGCGCTGGCCGCCGGAAGTCTCCAGCAAGAGGTCGCCCAATTTGTCTGGCGTATCGCGCCAGCTTTCGTCCAGCCGCAGGATAAGATTGACCGTGCGCTGCCCCTCCCGCAGCTGCGTCAAGTCGGTGCCGCCCACCAGGGCGCTGACCTGCTCATTGATCGCACCGGGCTGGACGCCGTAAGCGAGCGCTCGTTCGCGACTCACTTCGATGCGCACCTGCGGAATCTCGACCTGAGCCTCGACGTTGATATCGGTCAGGCCGGGAATGCTTTGGCCCAGCGCTTTGACTTGTTCTGCCTTTTCCCGCAGCACCTCCAGATCGGTGCCGAAAATCTTCACGGCGATTTTGGCTGGCACCGCACTGAGCATGTGAGAGAGGCGGTGTCCGATCGGTTGGCCGATGTTGATGAAGGTGCCGGGCAGTGACTGGAATTTCTCGCGGATTTCTGCGAACACCACGTCGAGCGGTCGGGCGTCATCGTTGAACTCGACGTCGAATTCATTCACGCTCACTGGCATCACGTGATCATCGCGTTCGGCGCGGCCCGCGCGGCGGCCGACGCTTTTGACATCGGGCACCGTTTGCAGCAGGCGCACGCCAGCTTCGCCGATATCGTTGGACTGTGCCAGCGAGGTGCCGGGCAGGGACGCCAGCGAGATGGTGGCGCTGCCTTCATTGAAGGCGGGCAGAAACTCCTTCCCCATGCCGGGATACAGCAACAGGGAGGCGACCAGGGCCATGCCCGAGAGGCCCAGCACCAGCATCGGTTGCGACCGCGCCAGACGCAGGGACGTTGCACTGGCGAAACGTTTCAGTGTGCGTACCGCCCACCCATCATGCTCAGCGTGGTGTCCTTTTTTTGACTTCGGGTTTAGCAATAGCGAGCAGAGGACAGGAATCACGGTGAGTGACACCACGAACGAAGCGGCCATGCTGGTGATGGTGGCGATTGCGATGGGAGGAAACAATCGGCCCGCCAGTCCTTGCAGCGAAAGCAGCGGCAGGAAAACCAGAATCACCAGCAGAGTGGCGAAGAAGATGGAGCCACGCACCTCTGCAGAGGCGCGGGCCACCACATCGAGTACGGGCTCTGGATGAAGGCGTGCGCGATTCTCTCGCAAGCGGCGGTACACATTTTCCACATCGACAATGGCGTCATCCACCACCATGCCGATGGCGACGGCTAGGCCACCGAGGGTCATGGAGTTGACACTGATGTCGAAGGCTTTGAAGACCAGTACCGTGACGGCAAAGGAGAGGGGTATCGCCGCCAGAGTGATCAGAGTGGTCCGCAGGTTGAGCAGAAAGAGAAACAGAATCAGCGCGACCATCACCGCGCCATCTCGAATCGCCTCCTGGAGGTTGCCCACGGCGTGCTCGATGAAGTCGCCCTGCCGAAAGAGGATTTTCATTTCCACGCCCTCGGGCAGGGCACTCCGCAATTCGTCCAGCGCGGCTTGGATGTCAGCCGTGAGTTTCAGCGTGTCCGCTCCCGGTGCTTTGTCGATGCTGAGGATCACCCCGGTGCGTCCATTGACACTGGCGTCTCCGCGCATCGGCTGGACGCCCAGCTTCACCTCGGCCACGTCGCGAACCAAAACCGGGCGGTGATCCGTCAGCTTGATCACCGTGTTTGCCAGCTCGCTCAAGTCGGTCGTCATGGCCACGTTGCGCACCACGATCTCGCGCGGACCAGCCTGCAGGTAGCCGCTGGTGGCGTTGCCCGCCGCGCGCCGCAGGGCCGCCTGCAATTCCTCCAACGTCACGCCGTGGGCGGCCAGTCGCCAGGGATCGGGGCGCACCTGAACCTGCTTGATGCCGCCACCGATGGCCAGCACCTCCGCCACACCGGGCAGACTCTGCAGCCTGCGCGTCACCGTCCAGTCGGCCAAGGTGCGCAGGTCCATGGGAGCGATCTTTCCTTCCCGGTCGTAGATGCCGACGAGCAAGATTTCGCCCATCAGTGATGCGACCGGCGTGAGGCCCGCTTGCGCTTGGGGCGGCAGGGTGTTGAGCACGGGATTGAGCCGCTCCTGCACCATCTGCCGCGCTCGATAAATATCGGTGCCCCAGCCGAACTCGGCGAACACCAGTGACAAGCCAACATCCGAACTGGAGCGCAATCGATCCAGCCCGCTCACGCCCTGTACTGCGGCTTCGATCGGTTGCGTGACGAGGGTCTCGACTTCTTCGGGGGCCAATCCGGATGCCTCGGTGAGGATGGTGACGGTGGGTTTGGTCAGGTCTGGCAAAACCTCCACCGGCAGGCTGCGAAGTGCCTGCCAGCCAAACACCACGGCCAGCAGCGCCGCTCCCAAAACCAGCGGGCGATGCTGCAATGAGAACCGGATCAGCGCGTTCAGCATGCGGCTTTCCTCCGGTTCCAAGACTGCACCACAAGCAGCAGCAAAAGCAGCCCCGTGCTGCTGGCAAAGAAGAGGGTCAGCGAGTTCCAATCACTGGAGTCATGATCGTGATGATGTCCGTCACCACTGGCCTCCGCTGCGGCGATTTGTTCGGCGGTCATCTCGGTTCCGTCTTCGTTGTGCGGGTGACCGTGAGCCGCATCCAGTGCCTCCCGCAAGCTCACCGTGCCGCGCCCCGCTGCATCCAGGGCATAGCCGCCGCGAATGACCACTTCGTCACCTGGTAGCAGACCGCTGAGGACTTCCACGCGCTTGTCGTTGGAGGCACCCAGCGTCACCGGGATCTTCGCAAAGGCATCCGGCAATTCGAAATCCGCCACATACACATGACGGTGCGCCGCATCTCCCAGCACGGCTTCCACGGGGATCGACATCACGTTTTTCCGTTGTTCGACCACGATGCTGAATTCGGTGCGCATGCCGGGACGCAGCAGTCCGGCCTCATTCTTCACATGGAAGGCGGCCTCCATGGTGCCGCTTTGCTCATCCGCATAGGCAGCGAGGTGGGCCAGCTTGGCTTCAAATACTTCACCGGGGAGGGCCGTCACGCGAATGCGCGCCATCTGCCCCACCTTCAGTTTCCCTGCCAGATCCTGCGGCACCTTCGCCAAGGCTTCGACCACATCGAGATCGACAATTTCCATCAGCGACTGGTCGGGCGAGACCGGCTGCCCGACTGCGATGTCCACTCGTGAAATCAGTCCTGCCATCGGAGCGCTGAGCTTCACGGTGGGTGGTGGATCGCCTGGTTGGCGACTTTCCACCCACATCAGTTCATCACCCTCTGCCACTTCTTGGTTTGGCAGGGCCAGCACCGAGTAGGCGCGGCCTGGGATGCGGCTGCTCAGCACCGCCCTCTTCCCGGGTAAAACGTCGATGTGACCGAGCGCGAAGATGGTTTCCTCAAACGTGGCCTCATCCGCCGTAGCGGTTTGAATGCCGAGATTGCCAACGCTTTCTTTGTCGAGAATCACCCGATCCGACGCGGCCATTCCCAGCAAGGGCAGGCAGCTAAAAAGGAGAAATGCAATGTTTCGCATGAGCGTTCAGAGCTGGACGTTGGCCGCCTTGAGCACCTTCATGGTGAGCGCGTAGAGGCCGATGCTGAGCACAATGCCCACTGCGAGACCGGGCCAAAAACCACCGAATTTGCGAACCAACCAGGGCATCATCAAAAACATCGGCAGGGTCGGCAGCACGAACCAAAACGTGCCGTAAGCGTGGCG
>JAGRPD010000382.1:4058-6768 GCA_020439875.1 Verrucomicrobiales bacterium | reverse complement strand
CCCAGCCCCACCGACTCTCCTCGGCTCCTACTTCGCCTTTTCAGGGTTCGCCTTCGCCCACTCGAAATACTCGTCGAGCGAGTAAAAGGTCTGGTGCTGGTACAACTTCCCGCCCTCTTCGACGTGTTCTCGGCTGCCGATGCTCCACGAGTCGGCGTTCTTTTTCATCAGCTCGGCGAGTTGCGCATCGAGCCCAGCGATCAAATCCGCGTGCCCCGCCGCGTCGATTAAGTTGCTCTTCTGAAACGGATCGTTCTCGTTGTCAAACAGCAGCATCGGTCCCGCCTCGGTGCGGGCGTAGCTGTAGCGCGCCGTGCGCAGGCCCCGCCAGGGTGCCTCCACCTGATCGCCTGAATACGGCACGAATTGCTGCAACAGCACCACCTCGGGTCCAGCTTCGGTTTCACCCCTCACCACGGCGGAGAGATCACTGCCCTGCATGTTTTCCGGTATGGGCACACCCGCCAGGGCGAGCAGCGTGGGCGGCATGTCGATGTGGCTGAACAACGTGTCCACTTCCTTGCCCTTCGCGCCACCAGCGGGCCAGCGCACGATGCCGGGCACGGCGGCGGATTCCTCGTAAATCTTGCGTTTCCGCCGCAACCCGTGGGAGCCTAGCATGTCGCCGTGATCCGAGGTGAAAAGGATGATGGTGTTGTCATCGAGCCCGCGCTGCTTCAGCACCTTCAGCAAACGACCCACTTGGTCATCGATGGCGGTGATGGCGGCGTAGTAAGCCGCCAGCTCCTCCTTGCCGCCGACCGGCACATACGGCGACTGCGCGCGACCCTTCATCAGCAGCTTGCGCCCTGGACGCACCTCACTGCCGGCCTGCCAGTTCTCGCGAGGCACGATTTTTTCCGGATCGTAACGGTCCATGTACTCCTTGGGCGCGCCATACGGATCGTGCGGCGGCCCCATTTGCACCGTCAAAAAGAAGGGCTGGTCCGCTGGCTGCGACTGCAAAAACTCGACCGCAAAATCGCAGGACGCTTCCGGTTCGAACACGTTCTTTTGGATCACCTCCGGCGTATCGCGGAAGTAGGTCGGCGTGAAGTGCCGGTGATGGCACTCGTAGGCCGCCCAAAACTGAAAACCCTGGCGGCGCGGCCCCGGTGGCACGAATCCCGGATCGCGCACGCCGCCATCCAGGTGCCATTTTCCCACAAAACCGGTGCGATACCCCGCCTCCGCCAGGATCTCGGCGATCGTCACCTGCTCCTCCCGCAGGCGCAGATCGTTGGCGATCATGCCGTTCACATTCGGGTAGGTGCCTGTCATCAAAATGGAGCGCGCCGGGCAGCACACCGGCGCATTGGCGAGGGTGTGGCGAAACCGGATGCCCTCCGCCGCGAGCCGATTGATGTTGGGAGATTGCACCTGGGAGTCGCCATAGCAGCCGAGCGCGCAGGCTCGCAATTGATCCGGCAGCAGCAGCAGTAGGTTGGGCCGGTCGCCGGCGGCAGCCGAGAGTACGGGAGTCAAACCAAGCAGGGCAGCAAACCATCGAAAAAGCATGATGTCGCCTCAACGACAGAAGCCTCCGCAGGTTTTCAACCCGGTCGGTCAAACCACGCCGCAGGAGCACCCGCTCCAAAATCGCGCGCCTGGAAGATCCCAGCCAGGGCAGCCGTTCCCTGCCCATGAATCTGATCGAACGGGAGAACGCCCACGAGGGCGCGCTGGATTGGCAATTGACTCGAGTTCGGCTCGACCAACGGGATGGCTTTCGTTCCCCCGCGATCGAGGGCTACTGCTCGCGGCAGTCCGTCCGCGCGGGTCAGAGCCTGGACGTCTTTGTCAGCACGCACCCCGCCGCCACCTTCCGGCTGGAGATCTTCCGCACCGGCTACTATGGCGGACGCGGTTCCCGCCGGATGGCGGAGCTGGGACCGTTTGAGGGAAAACCGCAACCGCTGCCGGAAGTCGGGCCGATGCGCCTGCGCGAGTGCGTCTGGGAAAAGGCGCTGAGTTTGACGATCCCAGACGACTGGGTGAGCGGCGTGTACCTTGGCCGACTCTCGACGATTCCACCCCAGGCCGACGAGCCGTATTGGCAGAGCTACATCGTTTTTGTGGTCACCGATGATCGACCCGCCGACGTCCTGGTGCAGTGCAGCGACAACACCTGGCAGGCCTACAATCGCTGGCCCGATGCCTACTCCCTTTACACCGATCCCAAGGGCAACCAAGGACCCTGGTCCCAGGTGAGCTTTGACCGACCCTACGCCAAGTACGCGCAGATTTATGAAAACCCGCAGTCGCTCGGCAGCGGAGAATGGCTGTGCTTCGAGTTTCCGCTGGCCTACTGGTTGGAACAGCGCGGCTACGATGTGAGCTACTGCTCCAATTCCGACATGCTCACTGCCGAGCGAGGTCTGAAATGCAAAAGCTTCCTCAGCGTCGGGCACGATGAGTATTGGGACATCCGCCAGTATCAGAGTGTGGAGGAGATGAAGGCGGCAGGCGTCAACCTGCTGTTCCTGTCGGGGAACTCGGTGTGCTGGGTCACGCCGTTTTCCGACAATGCCGCCGGCACCCCGCACCGCCGCATCTTTCGCGGTGGACCGTTTGGCGGCGACTACACCTACGCCGTTCAGCGAGAGGCCAATCACGGCCCCTATCCGCATCGCGGTCCCGATGAAGGCTACCTCATGGGCGTGCGCAACATCAGCCCCGTCAATGGCGGGGGAGACTGGATCTGCACCGC
>JAGRPD010000382.1:0-3982 GCA_020439875.1 Verrucomicrobiales bacterium | reverse complement strand
CACGGCGATGCCCCACCGGATCTGCCGGGCCTGCAGGTGCTGGCCGAGGGCACCTGCTGGCAATCCGGCGTGAATCCGCAGCAGTGGCAGGCCGTGATTTTTGATGGACCGCGCGGGAATTTTATCTTCAACGCCTCCACCGTCTGGTGGGCGCAGGGATTGAGCAAACCCCCGGGTCACATGCCGGTCTGGAGCCATTTTTCCCGTCCCCACGGGCCCGATCTGCGAGTGCAGAAAATCACCGCCAACCTCCTCCAACGCGCCATCCACTCCCGGTGAATGAACCTCGAGAGGGGGAATTTGACAATCCTCTCCCCCCAAGGCGGTTTCCACAGAGGGTCTTGTGGGTGGCTCGCCCCCAAGGCCCCTCGTTCACCCCGCGCCACTTTTTTTCCGCCTCATCCCCGCCGAAAAATCAGACTCGCGCGCAACTTCACCCCAGACCTCGGGGTTCCACTCCTCGTCATGGACCCTCTTACCCCTCAGGATCCCCTTTGGAAGCTGCTGCAACACAGCCGTGAACCCAAGGTGCATCCCCAATTCACGGCCAACGTCGTTCGCAGCGCCCGCCACACCCCTCAGGCACATGGCTGGCTGGCACGGCTGCGTCAGTGGTGGGAAGAGACCGGCATTTCCGCCCCCGCTGCGGGGCTGGGTTTGGCTGCAGCGGCAGCGGTAGCCATCGGCGGCTTCACCTTTCTCCGCCCGACTCCTGCTCCCGGCCCGCAAGCCGTGGCTGTGGCCGAGACAACGCCGACGCCCGTCGCTTCACCCGTTGAGGAACCGCCGCTCATGGTGGATGGGGAGGCACACCTGGAGAGCCTCATGCAAATGGAGGCCCTGCTCGCCGTCGAAGACACGCACTCCCTCTCCGATCAGCAGATCGCGTTTCTCCTTTATTGATCGGGTTTCGATCTGGACCTGAGCCAACGCGCTCAAGCCCGCGGGTGCGCGGCGTCGTACACCTCCTTCATGCGCTGGGTGGAAACGTGGGTGTAAATCTGCGTCGTGGACAGGCTGGCATGACCTAGAAGCGTCTGCACACTGCGCAGATCCGCGCCGCCATTGAGCAAATGCGTGGCAAAGCTGTGGCGGAATTTGTGCGGCGTCACCCGTACCGGAAGACCCGAGGCACGCCAGTACTTCTGCACCACATCTGCCAGCGCCCGCACCGTGATGCGCCGCCCGAGTTTGCTGCGAAACAGCGGCCCCTCATGCACCCCTGCCTTCACGCGGTAAGCTTGCAGCGCCGCCATGGCGGGAGGTCCCACCGGGCAGAGCCTCTCTTTCCGACCCTTTCCCAGCACCCGCACCGTCTCGCTGTAGGCATCCACATCCTCCACATCCAGGCCCGCCAACTCGCTCAAGCGCATGCCCGTGCTGTAAAAAAGCTCCAGGATGGCCGTGTCACGCTCCGCAGCCCAAGTCGGTGCCTGCTTGTCCCGCTCCATCTTCAGCGGCAGCTCCAGCATCTGCACCACCTGCTCCGTGGTCAGCACCACCGGCAGCTTTTTTTCCTGCTTCGGCAGCTGCACGTCCAGCAGCGGATTCGCCGTCCAGCCCCGGCGGCGCGTCAGCCACTTGAAAAAGCTGCGCAAGGCCGCAAACCGCAGCCGAATGGTCGCCCGCGCCATGTCCCGCTTCATCAGGTCGAACAAGTAACCGCGAAAATGTTCCGCCGTCAGGTCCTCCCAGGAAGTGAACCCTCGGCACTCACAGCGAAACGTCGCCAGAGCGTGCCGGTAGTTTTCCAGGGTCCGTCCCGACGACCGCCGCTCCACCTCCATGAAGACCAAAAAGTCCTCGGCCAGGGGATCATCAGGGATCGGCATCGACCCATCACTTGCAGCAACGTCCATCAGTCCATTCTGCCTGATATTTCAGAAATGTAAATCATCTCCGTGCGGCGCATCTGTAGGCGGGGGTATCGACCCCGCAGCACCCCTGTAGGCGGGGGCATCGACCCCGCAGCACCTGAGGAACCTTTGAAAAGCAAACGCTTCGCCCCACCCCCTCACTGCGGCCACCTGCAACAAGCCATCAGGCTCAATGCCCTTCCAAAATCCGTTCCACCTCTTCCATCGGCAGGAAATGACCCACCAGCGGCTGGCTCAGATCGGGTTGCGATTGCTGCCACGTGGCGAACAAGCCGTCTTCCAACCTCACCACGCTCACATAACGACTGCATCCCGTTCCATACGGAGAGACAAACAGCGGCTCCAGTGGCGTGATGCTTTCCATCTCTGGAAAATCCGCATCCAGACCCGCCGCCACACCGCCAATCTCCTCGCAAGAATAGCCCCGAGGTCGCTTCACGGCGTTCGCATTTTCCTCCATCGGCCGTAGGCACTCGCAGCTGTCGTAGAAGTAAAGTGACACCGGAGGCAGCTCCGCCATCACCCCCAAAGCCGGCACCGCCAGACGCTCCGTCACCCGCGCTGCTGCAATGTCCCACACCGGACCCCGCCGCAGCAGATCCTCCGACACAGGCACAAAGACCTCCTCCCCCGCCGCCCGCACCCGCAGCGCCGTGCCCGAGCTCGACCAGCTGAAAGGGTGCGTGCAGTAAATCAACGCCGTGGAACCGTCCTCCAGCCGAGTCACCACCGGATCCTTCACATGCAGCCGCTCGGGAGAACCAAAGGGCACCACCTCCCGCAGATCATGCGCATCCAGATCCTGCACCGAAGCCGCCGTCATGTGATCGATGCTCCACACGCCGGTACCCGGTTTTTGAAAAGTCGCCACCTCCTCCGGGTAAGCCGCCTCCTTCTCGGTGGAGACAAACAGCTCCACCTCCCCCCCCTCCATGCGCAAGGCACAGCCCTCAATGGAAACCACCGCGCGACCCCCACAGGCCAAATCCGCTTTGGAAAACGATCTCACCTTTTCAAACGGCTCGTTCACCGCCTCCGCGCGAAAAATCGCCAACTCCAGCCCCCGCTCACCCGCACCCACCCCCGTGCGAGAGTCCCCCGCGTTGCGGTAACGACCGCACAACCAGAGATCGCCCTCCGGCCCACGGACCACATTGCCACCGCCAAACCAAAACCCGCTCGCCGCCTGCTGTGGTGGCACCAAGATGCGAGCCCCCTCTTGATGGATCAACGCCTGAGCCAGCCGCCGCAGTTCCGGCACCGCCCGGGGAAAGGATTGAAAAAGCATGATGCCCCCCATTCAAGCCCATTCACCGGTTGAGAAAAGGAAAAAAGGTCCGGCAACCGCTTCAACGCTTCAACTCCACTCGATCACCTCACAGACTCCGAGAAATCACGGCGCAGGTGTCTGGCGGGTGACTTGGATGTCCATGAAGCGGGCGGTGGCCCCGACAAAAGGCACCGGATCACGACCGTGAACTTCGCGGTCCGTATCGCGAAACAGGATGGCTGGCAGCCAACTGCCGGGGTCGGTCAGATCACCTGTGGCCTGCAACCCAAACGTCACATCGGGGGGTACCATGGGGCTGCGCAACTGATGCAGCGTGAGGTAGAGCGTGCCACCCACATCCTCGATCTGCACCTGCGGCTGCGTTTCCAGCGCGGGGAAAAAGGGATCCAGTCCAAGCGCGTATTCCACCCAGTCAAAAACGCCGTCGCCATCGGTGTCGCGCTTCGTGTCGGGCGTGCCTACGGTCACCGAAATCGTCGCCGGCTGCGAGTCGATGTAGCTGCCCGGATCACTGGCAATGTAAGTGAACACGTCAGGCCCCTGATATCCGGGGAAGGGGAAGTAAGTGGCCGTGGTGCCGGTGATGCCGACCGAGCCATGCAACGGCTGCTCGATCACGCGAATCTGCGGGCTGGTTCCACTCGCTGTCAGTGTGGTGGCCGTGGGAGTGTCGAGCGGAACACTGAGCTGACCGCTGGCCACGGTGGGGCCGGTGTGCGTGGTGGGGTCACTGCTGGTGGGTCCATTGTGGCAGTAGTAGCAGCTGACCTCCATGCCGCGCTTTAACACAAAGGGGCCAAACTTCGTACTCAGG
>JAGRPD010000381.1 GCA_020439875.1 Verrucomicrobiales bacterium | reverse complement strand
GACGGAATCGAACCGCCGACACGGGGATTTTCAATCCCCTGCTCTACCGACTGAGCTACCGAGCCATTTCCTTGCGGAGCCGGAATGGAAGCAAAGGAATGACACCCGCGCAACGGAAAAGATCGGTGGATTGAATTTCTTCCTCCGAGATCGCAAACCGTGGCTTGCGCGCAGGCTCGCCTTCGGCCATGGAAACCCGTCCATGGCCGACTCCGAATTTCATCTCTCCAGCGTCGAAGATCTGCAACGCTTGCGCAGCAAGTTGGATCGCGCCGGACTCAAGCTGGTCTTCACCAATGGCTGCTTTGACCTGTTGCACACCGGTCACGTGCGTTACCTGCGCCAAGCTCGCGGCTTGGGAGATGCCATGGTCGTGGCCGTGAACTCGGATGCCTCCGTGAAGGCGCTCAAGGGCCCCTCCCGCCCGGTGACGCCGGAGTCCGAACGCGCGGAACTGCTGGCTGAACTGCGCTGCGTGGATGCGGTGACGATTTTTGCCGATGCCCGAGTCACCGATCTGATCACCCAGGTGCGACCCCACATCTACGCGAAGGGAGGCGACTACACGGTGGACTCCCTCGACCCGGATGAGAGGGCCGCTTTGGAAAAAGCGGGCAGCGAGATCTGCATCCTCCCCTTGGTGCCGGGCCGTAGCACCACCACCATCCTTCAGAAACTCGCTGACGAAGCGGCTCCGCCTGCTCCAGCGACCGATGCGGACGGCAATCCCCCGTTGCGCTTGGTGGTGTTGGGATCGAGCCGCGGCAGCAATTTTCAGGCGTTGTTGGGAGCGATTCAAGCGGGCAACTGCCACGCCAAAGTGGAGATGGCCATCACGGATACGCCGGATTCGGGTTTCGCAGAAATCGCCCGAGGAGCGGGCGTTGCCTTGGAGACGGTGGATGCGGGGCCGAATCCTCTGCGCACCGCCCCAGCGGCGCAGGATCGCCTGATGGAACTCCTCACCCAAACCCAACCGGACGTGATCGTGCTCGCAGGTTATCTGCGCATTTTGAGATCGGATTTGATTGCGGCGTTTCCGGATCGGATCGTCAACGTTCATCCCTCTCTGCTGCCCGCTTACAAAGGACGAAATGCCGTCCAGGCAGCCTTGGATGCGGGCGAGCTGGAGACAGGTTGCACGATTCATTTGGTGACCGAGGAGATCGATGCGGGGCGGATCCTAGCCCAGGAAAAAGTGCCCATTCAGATCGGCGATGACGCTGCCGTCCTGCATGCCCGCATTCAGGAAAAAGAGCACCAGGTGCTGCCGCGGGTGTTGCATGAGTGGCGCCAGCAGGGTCTGCCGGTAGCCAGCGTCTGAGACCTTCTTGAGTCATGGCGGGATTCACGGGCACACTCAATCCGCAGCAGCGGGAAGCAGCGACGCACATTCACGGGCCGCTGCTGATCCTGGCTGGAGCGGGCACGGGAAAGACGCGCGTCATCACGGCGCGCATCGCGCACATGGTGGCGGAGGGCATTGATCCCGCTCACATCTTGGCGGTGACGTTCACCAACAAGGCGGCCTCGGAGATGCGGGAGCGGGTGAAAGACATGGTGCGTGGCGGCAAGGGATCCAAGGTGGTGCTGGGAACTTTCCACGCTTTTTGTGCTCGATTGCTGCGGGAGCATGCTGCGGCAGTCGGTTACAAAAACAACTTTGTCATTTACTCGCAGAGTGAGCAGTCCAGCCTGCTGAAGCGGCTCATCACCCGATTGCTGACGAAGGAGGAATCTCGGGATCCCGCCGCCGTGCAGGCCCGCATCAGCTGGGCAAAAAACAATGGCGAGACTCTGGGCGATCCCGAACGGGACGTCGATGCCGCAATCATGGCCGCCTACCAACAGGAAATGCGGGCGCTCAATGTGATGGACTTCGATGATCTGCTGCTGCTCGGCGTGCAGGCGCTGGAAGAGGATGCGGAGGTGCGGAGCCTGCTGCACGATCGGCATCGCTACGTCTTGGTGGATGAATTTCAGGACACCAACTCGCTGCAAATGCGCCTGCTACGCGCCCTGGTTCCCGCGCCTTACAACGTCTGTGTGGTGGGGGATGACGACCAGTCCATCTACGGCTGGCGCGGGGCGGAGATCACCAACATCACGGAGTTTGAGCGCTTTTTTCCCAATCCCAAAATCGTCAAGCTCGAAGAAAACTATCGCAGCACCACGCCCATCCTGCACACGGCCAACAGCCTCATCGTACACAACATTGGCCGCCGGCCGAAGCGCTTGTGGAGCCGCCTTCCCGGGCAGGAACCCGTGCGCCTGATCGTGGCGCAGGATGACAAAGAGGAGTCCAAGATGGTGGCCTCTGAGATCGCCCAAGCGAACGCCACCACGCATCGACCTTGGGAGGATTTTGCGGTGTTGTTTCGCACCAACGATCAATCCCGCATCCTGGAGCAGGAGTTTCGCGAACGCAAAATCCCTTACCGCGTCGTCGGTGCACGTTCGTTCTTTGATCGACGCGAGGTGAAGGATGTGGTGGCCTACCTGCGCGTGATTCACAATCCGCACGACGACATTTCGCTGCTGCGCATCCTCAACACGCCTCCGCGTGGCATCGGTGCCGCGACCGCCGAACTGGCGCGGGATCGCTCCGTGGAGCGGAGTCAGTCCATTTGGGTTTCCCTTTGTGAAGATGACTTCCAACGCCAGCTGCCGCAGCGGGCTCGGGCAGCGGTGGGAGAGTTCATCTCTTTGGTCAGCCGCTACTACGAAGCGGCCCACACGCAGGGCACATTTTTAGCCAAAATGAGCGAGCACCTGCTGCATGAGATCGACTACCTGGATTGGCTGCGGCGGGGGGCCAAGGATCCGGAAGACTGCCTCACTTGGGAGAACGGCGTGCGGGGATTGCTGGACAATTTGCAGTCCTTCGATGAGAAGGATCGTCTCAAGGGACTCGGAGGTTTCTTGGATCAGATCAGCCTGGATGACTCGAGGGAAGACAAGGACGACATCACCGCCAAACAAGGCGTTTGTTTGATCACACTGCATGCCTCCAAGGGTTTGGAATTTCCCATCGTGTATCTACCAGGCGTGGAAAAAGACATCCTGCCACACCGTCGATCCTACCTGGAGAATCGATTGGATGAAGAGCGGCGATTGTTTTATGTCGGCATCACCCGCGCCCAGCAAAAGCTCACGCTCAGCTGGGTGCGATTTCGCACCAAGTGGGGGCAAAAGCAGACCTGTCTGCCCAGCCCGTTTTTGCAGGAGCTGGACATGCAGTACGTGCAGCAGATGGACTACACCCGCCATCTGAAGGAGGCTCCGCCACCCGAGGAGAAGGCCTCGTTTTTCGACAGTCTGAAAGCGGCGCTGAGAGAGGGTGACGCTGGCTGATCAGGCGTCTTCCAGGTCGAAGATTTTCCCTGGATTGAGCAGGGCTTCCGGGTCCAGCGCCCGCTTGATCTGACGCATCAAGGCGTAACTCCCCTCCCCCAACTGCTGGCGCAGAAAGGCCTTCTTTGCCAATCCCACGCCGTGCTCTCCGGTGATCGTACCCCCACGGCGCAGGGTTTCATCCACGATCTCGATCAACGCCTCCTCCACCCGATGCATCTCCTCCGTGTCACGCTCATTGGTGAGAAAGGTGGGATGCAAATTGCCATCGCCGAGGTGGCCAAAGGTGCCGACCTGGAGTCGATGACGACGTGCGCAGTCATCGATGAAGGCCACCATTGGAGCCAGCTGATCACGCGGCACCGTTACGTCTTCCAGAATGGTGGTGGGACGCACCCGCGCCAGGGCGCTGAAGGCACTGCGTCGAGCGGAGGCGAGTTGCGCGCCTTCCTGTTCGTTGGCGGCCTGTTTGACCTCGCGCGCGCCGTGCTCACGGGCCAGCTGGCTCATGCGTTCCGCTTCTTCTTCCACCACGGCGGGATGTCCGTCCGTCTCCATCAGCACCACGGCCTCCACATCGAGCGGCAACCCGATTTTCGCAAAATCCTCCACGCACTTCACGGTGGCGTGATCGAGAAACTCCAGGGTACACGGAATGATCTTGGCGGCGATGATGGCACTGATGGTCTCTGCCGCAGCCTGCATCGAGTCGTAAAGCGCCAGCAGCGTGCGCCGGGCGGCGGGTTTCGGCACCAGTTTGAGAATGACCTCGGTCACGATGCCCAAAGTGCCCTCACTACCAATGAAGAGATCCTTCATCGAGTAGCCGGCCACATCCTTCACGCACTTGTTCCCCAGCCAGGTGATCGTGCCATCGGGCAGCACCACGCGCAGCGCCATGACGTAGTCTCGCGTGACCCCGTATTTCAGACCGCGCAGTCCGCCGCTGTTCTCCGCCACGTTGCCGCCAATGGTGGAAATCTTCATCGAACCCGGATCGGGCGGATAAAACAAACCCACCGCCTGAGCCGCATCATCGATGGTTTTGGTGATGACCCCACACTGGGCATGCAGGGTGAGGTTTTTTTCATCGACCTCAATGAGCTGGTCCATCCGCGCGGTGCAAATCACCAGACTCCCATTCAAAGGCACACTGCCACCGCTGAGTCCGGTGCCCGAGCCTCGCGTCACCACGGGCACGCCCGCCTGTCGCGCCGCCCGCACGCAGGCAGAGACTTCTTCGGTGGAAAGCGGAAACACCACCGCACCTGGTCGCTGTTTCAGCATCGCGGTGCCATCGAATCCGTAGGGCAGCAGATCCAGCTCATCCACCAGCACGCGGTCTGCGGCCAGCGCCTGTTTCAATTGGTCGATCAATGCGTCCGTCACCTTGCCAGTCATGAGCGGCAGCCTGCCCGCATCCCAGGCCACCGTCAATGGCTTCTCAAGCACCCCCTGTAGGTGGCCGCAGTGAG
>JAGRPD010000380.1 GCA_020439875.1 Verrucomicrobiales bacterium | reverse complement strand
GATCGCCGAAAAACCTATCTCAACGAAACGCTGCCGAAACGTCAGGAAAACGAAGCTCGCACCCTGGCCAACCTCACGGGCTGGGACATCAATCAAATCCGCGCCCAACAAAAAAGCTACCGTTCTCCTCCGGAAGAGAAGTGATCATTCAACACATGGATGTAGATCAAAAAACATCCATGCAATCGGTTGAAAATGAAATGGATCGAATTTGTTCTGCGGGCTTTCCTTCAAAAAACCTTGCCAAAAGGTGAGCTGATCTCCATTCTCCCTAAAATACTTGCTCAACAGAGTGAGATATGATGAAAAAGATACTGACAATACTATTTTGTCTCGTTGCGGGATTGACTTCCGCACAGAGTCAATCGGCAGAAGAAGTATCGAGATTGATTGCTGCGGTGGCCTTCAGAGCTGCGGGAAACAAAATACGATGTCAGACTGATGTTACGTTCTACAACCGAAAACTTGACGTAGAAAAATTCTTGAAGGAGAATCCATCTTTGGTGGTTGAGGAAGGGGAGGGATTACCTTTGGTAAATCATGAGATTGTAGATTTAGAATTTGAGTGCCATTCGGAGAATCGATGGAAACTAGTTTATCGGCCCACGCATTTGCCCGCAGGAGACGAAACGCTTCTTCTTTCGGACGGCGGTGGGAAGAAGTGCCAGAAGCAACTACAGTGCGCCAATGCACTCTTGAGCATAAACCTCGCGTGCCCAAACCTCGACAGAGCATCATGCCAAAATCAGGTGGTGAACATCAAGAACAATTGCAATCCGAACCAAAATCTCAGCGAGGTATTTGCCTCTGGTGCCAACGGAGCTGACCCATGCAATGGATATGTTTCACGAGGGAAGTGCGGGTCGGCTACTTTCAGCAATTGCGTGTGGGGACAGACAGCATGCCATACGCAAATCAATGCCAATCCCTGTTCGTGTGGCGATAAGTGCAATTAACGCACGATGTCGGTCGATCCGGGATAAACATCCGCAGAAGAATAAGTGCCATGTTGATGTTGAGGTCAAACTACAGATTATGACGACTCAGGTGAAATTCGCTCGATCATTCTGCTTGGCATTTTTGCTTGCGTCCAATGCGTTTGCAGGCGATTTTTTAAATGACGCACAATTAGCCTGGACGGCCAGAGTCCATGCTAAACGTTCTGCGGTTGAGATCATCTACAACTACGATGCCCACTTCCTGCCCCCTGGCCGCAAATTCATTGAGGTCCTAGAGGAGGGCAAGCCGCCCTCTGCTTTGCGTCTTTTTCCATTGCTCGAAGGCTGCAAGGTGCGACTCAAAGTGGTGACAGATGGATTCCGATTTAATGCGGAAGTCATTCCGGACATCGACGGAAAGTTGGTGCTGCCCAATAACGGGCGAGGTTCGCCATTCGCCTATTTCGATGGCAAGCTTTACGCTGTATCATCTGGTAACGGGGGGGTTAGTGTCACTGATGTCAGACCTCCATTGTATTTTCCGCTTCCAGTTGAAGCTTTCGAGCATCTTCCCACTGATGCGTCTATTGGGATTCCCGATCAGTGGCTGCAATACGCTCCTCAAGACTACGAAGTATGGTTCAGGAAGGCTGCTATGAATGGAGTCGTGAGCCGTGAGGAACAGGGTGGTCTTCAGGTGATCAAGGGTAGTGTGGGAGCGTATTTTGCCATGGTGGAAGGCAGTCCGCTGATGCCCAGCCGAGTAATTGCCGGCACTGCAGATGGCGGCATCCGTGACCAGTTTTGTGAGCAAAAGTTCTCGGACTACCAAACAGTGGCGGGTTGGATACTCCCAAGGCATTGCCTCATGACTGTAAAGCTCAACATACCTGGATCCATCTATGCCATGACTTCCCCTGAGACGGAAAAGTATAGAACGCAATTAACCAAGATGAAGGCTTCTGGGTTGTTTGATGCAGATGTTGTGGACCTGTATCAGCATGAGGTGACGATCGAGTCAGTCCGAAAGGTGGATGCTCCGAACTTTCGCCTTCCACTGGTGCCTGGAACAAAGGTTTATGATCGCGTCAATGGTGTTGATTTCATTTGGGGAAGCAACCTTGGCGAGCTTGAGAAGAAATTGGGGAATCAAAACTAACATCTGCTTCATTTTGGTTGTGTTCATGCTGGCTGCTTGTGGCCCTAAACCAAAATCGCAGTCGGAGGAAACAAATGGATCTGTTGTGGCTCCTCCAAGTTGTGCCGAAACAGCATGTTTTCTGGCGCTTAAAGCTTTAGGCAAAAAACTGAAGTTTGAGGATGTGTCTGTGACGCTCTCTGCTCATCAGGGCACGACTTCATCCTCTACTTTGATGCTTGCCATGAAGTCTGCCTTGCAGGGCTTTGGTCTTAGTTCCAAAGGCGTACATGTAGATATCGATTCGTTGATGGAGAAAGGAGGCGGAGCTATCCTGCACCTGCGACTTGATGGAACCACTGATCATTTTGCATGCTGCCGCATCAGTGGCGAGAGTATTTCGATATATGATCCTGTTCTAGGCGGTCCTGATCCAGTGCTATATCGGTCAAGGGACTTGAGAGATTTGTTTACTGGCTATGCGCTGCTCATCCAACCATGAAAGCGTTGAACGTAGCATTGTTTTTGGCCGTTCTGGTAGCCTTGGCTTCCTGAGGCTCCCACGTTGAGAGCGGAGGCGTGGAGGTCCCAGGGCATGTCTATGTCCCTCTCAATAACGAAGGCGCGCAGACTGGGGAGTTGAGTGTAAGCGTCATCGGAGCCACCTTGGGTAAAGGGTGACCGGGAGCCTATCAGTCATCGCTGAAGGGCTATGATTGAGGGTGATACGACAGAGGGTTCAGCGGTGGTCCTGAGGCAGGAGCTTGCGGGGCGGGTGAGGCGCACGGCGCAACAGCGGGCGGAGATTTTGGCGGAGTTCGTCCGCTCGGGAATCATTGGACCGCAATTTGCGAAGGTTTCGGGGCTCAGCGACTCGACGTTGGCAACTTGGCTCAAGAAGAGGCGGGAGGGGTTTTGAGGTGGCTGCGAAAGGGTTTTCGGCGAGAATCCGTGGCGGTGTGGCGAGTCCGTTCGTCGGTGGGAGTTTTGCGGAGGGGAGCTT
>JAGRPD010000379.1 GCA_020439875.1 Verrucomicrobiales bacterium | reverse complement strand
GTTGGCGATGGATTGAACGGCATTCGCGGCCCTCTCCCCCGCTCCCCTGAATGCGGCTTGCCCGGCCTGCGCGGAAGCTTGAACCTGCTGACCAGCCGCCCTCATTGCATGGGTTGCAATCTGTCCTACGTCGGCAGCAGTTGCGCCCAGTGAATCAGCAACTTGCCCGATGCGTTGGCCTGCCCCATTCAATCTGTCTCGAATGCTGTTGCCTGCGGTCGCAACCGAATCGCTGACGCGGGCGGTGGTCGCCTGGGCACGATCTGCGGCCTGCTGCAAAGGGATGCGGAGATTGCCGATCCCATCTCCCACCAGATCGCCATTGACGTTGATATGGCGAACGTTGGCCTTTGCTTGATCCAGATTGCCTCCGATGCTGGCCTTGGCTCCACCCCCGAGCGCGGCCGCATTGAAGCAGGTGGCCTGGATGCCTCCATTCTTGAGGGCAGCGTAATGGGCCAGCCCGCCGCCGAGTGAATGTCCGGCAGTTTCCAGACGGACGCCGGGATTTGCCTGCCGGATGTCATTCACCAATGCAGCCGCCTGCTCGTAGCCCTTCGGCAGACCGCCCATGAATTGGCCTGCGTCGGCCAATAGCTGGGTCTTGGTGGAACCTCCGACTCCCGTGCCGCCAAACATCAAGACATTCTTCTGCTGCTCTCCGCTGCCCATTTGCACCATGTTGGCGTAAAGGCCGGTGGAGGGATCCCTCAGTCCCCCAGTGAGGGGGTCCAGCTTCGTCCGCAGAGGGGAGCTTACGGGTAGGGACTGCTCCAGCAGGGACGGTTGCTGACGTCCAGTTTTTTCACGTAACTCCTGGTACCGAGCTTCAAACTCCTGCTGCCGTTCTGGAGTGTACGTCGCGGCCGTCGCCGACGCTGTTTTGAATTCGTTGCGCAGGTCACGGGTCTGGTCTCGGACTTCGCGAAAGATGGGAAGATTTTGTTCCAAGTTGTCGAGGATCTCTTTTGCGCCGAGCTCGAAAGCCCGGCGTTGCTTCGAAGTGGCGTCCTTTGGCAAAGGGTTGTCCGCCAGATATCCCTTGAGCGCCTTGGCTTGAATGCTCTCGCTCAGTCCGCTGGCGTGGGCCACTTTGAAATCTCCGCCCATTTTCATGATGGCCTGGAGATAGGGTTGGGTGTCACGCTGTAACTCCGGAGTCATGGCGGCACCCTCGCGCGACCACGCACGTCCGTTATCCGGGTGTCCGGGCGGAGCCATGGGAATGACAGGTGCGGGCACAGCGGGAGCCAGAGCGTCTGGTGCGGCGGGGAGATGACGCGGATTTTCAGCGGGAATCCAGGGCATGGAGGGATGGCGGAGTCGGGGGTTATTCTTCGGCCAGAGCAGCTTCCTCCCGCATTTCAGCAAGGGTCTCCAGACTCGGGGTCAGATGGTCACGAACGCTGGGAATGATCTCCGCCAAGGTTCCAGTCACGGCGGCAAAATCTTCCGCCGTTGATGAAGCAATGCGGAGATTTTGGCAGAGGAACAAAGCGTTTTCATCGGGATCGAACGCCAGCCAGGCACCCAGGAGAGGACGCCCCATGAGATTGAGGCGAAGGGCTTCCTGAAGCCAGAGAGCGAGATTCACCCCCTCCGGTGGCGGCA
This sequence comes from Verrucomicrobiales bacterium, assembly GCA_020439875.1. Classification (GTDB taxonomy): domain Bacteria; phylum Verrucomicrobiota; class Verrucomicrobiia; order Verrucomicrobiales; family Verrucomicrobiaceae; genus JAGRPD01. The sequence goes on along the minus strand of JAGRPD010000379.1, from coordinate 7,560 downwards.
TGACCACGCCGAAAAGGTGGCAGCAACCCGTGGTCTCCGGAACTTCAGCCACCAGGGCTACATCTCCGTTTGAAAGGGAGCAATAGCCCGCCTCATTCAGTCGCAGATCAGGATTCAGGCTGGCCAGCCAGTGATTGACGGTGTCGGTGTTTGTCATAATGGATGCTTCAGGGCTCCAACCGATCTCACGACCAGCAAGTGGACGTATCGTGGCATCCGTTTGGAGGGGCGGGGGATACTCCGATGGTGGGCAATTGCACGGGATTGGCAGATGCGAGGTTTTGGCCAAAGGCAATTGGCACTGAGGATGTTTTAACCTTTGATGCGCGGGCCGCGCGGGTTTGCTTCCTGCTGGTTCTGCCCGCCCGCCTCCTTCAAGTTTCCGACATCGCCAATGCGATCGTGGCGCTGGACTCGCTGGTTCTGTCTGGGCGCGGGTTGTTCCGGATCCAGATGACGCGCTTCGAGAAGAGCCCGGTGCTCGGCACGGCGTTGAGCGCGTTCACGGGCAACCTGCGCAGCCTCGCCGGCGGCTTGGCCGCCGATCGCTCGCGCCTCGCGGGCCTGAAGCTCATGTTGCACCCCGAGTTCCGCTTTATCCTCCATCGTGGCGCGCAAGGCATCGCGCTGCGGCTGCACCGCACGATCCAGCACCTGATCGAGCTGCTTCTCCAGCGGGCGCAGTTGTTTGAGCACGGTGGCCTGCTTCTCGCGCAACGAAGCGATCTCCGCGGGCACGCCACCCTTGATCACGGCACGCATTTGATCGAGCCGGGACGGATGGCGCAGCCGTTCGATGCGCGCATTGAGATCCTCCAGGCGGTCTTGCATCGGCTGCATCTGCTGGTGCAGCTGTTCTAGCTGCCGCCGCTCGGGGGAGCCTTCAGGCAAACGGCCGGGATTCACGAGGTAACCGGCCTTTAGTTGGTCGGTGGTGCGCTTAAATTCCGCAACGTCGGGATCGACGCCCAGGGGTGGCACACTCTCCGCAGTGCGCGTGCCGAAGGCGTCTGGCTCATTTGCCTGACCGAGTTGATTGAGTTCCCTCTCAATGATGATCGCGCCCAGATACGATGTGCGTGGTGCGCTGCCGTACCCAGCGTGACCGGCGTCAGGGGCACCAAAAGTGATACCCGCCTCGACATTTAAGGGATCGCTGTCGAAGCTCTGCACCTGGCGTGCCACGCACTCATTGTAGGTGTGGTCATCGAATTGCCGAACGATGGTCATGCCATGCTCACCCGGATTGCGGATGGCAGCCTGCAACTCCTGCAAGCGATCGACCGCACCCGCAATGGCTTCTTCGCTGAGCGCTTCCACGCCGGGCGGGCGCTGCACGGAGCGCAGAGTGGCGGAAAGCTCCTGGGGCGAGGTGGCGAGGATCTTCTGAGCGGTCTCCTCGTGCATGAACTGCGGCAGGCTGACGATGGCTTTAGAAGCATTGCCCGTCAGCTCGTTGCGCGGTACTTCGGGGAAGGCGAGGTCATTGTCAATGCCGGTGACTTTGCCACTGCTTGGATCGACGAAGATGTTGCCGGTGTGACGATCGATCTGGCCGGTGATATAGTCGGCAGCTTCAAGGTCGGCGAGACCACGCTGAATGTTCGCGTCGCGGTAATCCACGGCCAGGAAGCAGGACCTGCCTTCGTGATCGCTGGTCACACCAACGCCGGCTGCCTGCACGGACACACTGATGGGAATGCCATCCATGTCCATGCCGAGCCGTTCCTCCGCATGCGTGTTGAGCTGCAGCAGGTTGTCCGTGGCATACGAGGCTGCGGAGCGGGTGAGCAGACCGATCTGCCGCTCCGATTCGATCACATCTTCACGCACCAGGGGATTGGCATTCACCATGCCGTTGGTCTTGAAGTGGTTTAAGCGCGCCAAGTTTTCCTGTTGCACCAGCATCTTGGCGTCCAAAATCTCGATCTTCGCATCATTGCGCGCGATGAGAGATCGCATGTGTCCTGGCGGATCCGTGCCCGGCGGCGCGTTGGAGCGAATCGTCGCAGAGCTGTTCTGAAGGGTTTGGCGATCTTGCTGGAGCGCGGCAATTCTTCCTCGGGCACCCTGAATCTGGCGGTCGAGATTGTCGAAATGATACTTTGCAAAGGCCACGGTCTGCCCGTCCTTGCCCAGCACATGGCCGGGCTTGGCGGTGAGCATATGCGTCTCATTGGCCTGCGCGGTGGTCATCATGTCATTGTGCCCCATGGTGAAGCTGGCGGCTTGAACAATTGCCTGCCCCTGCCGCGCACCGACGTATCGATTGGGATCGGGCGAAATGTGCACCTCACCGCCGCGGCGCTCGATTCCCAGTGCGTTGTTGTCCGAGCCCATGCTCAGCACTCTGGCTTCAATGTTCCCGCGCAGCACATTGGAGCCATAGGCCACGGCTTGACAGGCCGGCGAGTCCGGCTCCGGCGAGGCGAGTCGGCGGGCATCAATGCCGGAAAGCCCCGCCTGCACGGCGGGCAGTCCATGGGTCTTGGCCATGGCGATCATCTCCTTGCCCTCCTTCTTCGTGATGAGACCAGTCTGTTGAGCGGAGCGCAGGACCGCGACGTAGGGGTCATAGATCGGCTGCTTCATCTCACCTTTGTGCAGGTGCTCCTGCCGAACAATCTTGTGCGGATCCGGCCCATGCGCGCCACGGGAATCGAGAAAACTCAACGTGTGCTGACGCCAGCGATCGAGCGCGAGCACGGCACGGTTGGCGGTGTGCAGGCGACCTTCGTGACCCTCCCGCGCAGTGATGCTCGGCGTGCCCGCATGCTCAAACTTCACGAACAGCTCGCCGTTTCTCATCTTGTCGAACAGCAAGGCTCCACCGCCACCGGGCAGCTTGTTTTGATAATCGTCGCAGCCGCGTTGGATCGTCTTCGAGCCGAGCTTGTTGTTGTGATCCAGCCGCTCCTCATAATGGGTGGACATGCGTCCCATCACCATCGGATTCGCGTTGAGAAAGTTGTAAATGCGGCCCCCGGGATCCTTCATGATGAAGGTGCCACTGTTGGTCATGTCGGACCGCTGGGATTGAGGATCCTGCTGGCGCCGCTGCACGTCGGATTGCGCGGCGCAGGCCATGAGATGCCACGACACCGCGCGTGCGGCGAAGTTTCCTGGAGGCACAAGCAGGGTCTGATCCGGTCCGTCCGGCCCGCCAGAGACCGTAACCGCCAGTCCGTCAGGACCGATCTCGCGGCCATCAGCCAGGGCTTTGCAAAGGTGCTCGCCAATCGTGGCCATCTGCACCGCTTCCTCGGCAGACATGGCGGTTGGGTTCGCCTCCGCGTGGGCTCCAATCATGTTGCGAAGTTCCACATTGCCCATCAAACCGCCCGGCATCGGCTGACTCAAAGCATGGATCATGCCCGCGTTCCGTGCCTGGAATCGCTCGTTGGCGCGGCGCTCGTGCTCGACATTGCGTTGCGCGACGGCGTCGATGGCAGAGGAATAGCCTTCACTCACGGCAGACACCACCGCGCCCACGGGCACGGTGATGGGTTTCGCTGAGTAAATAACCACGCTCGTCGTTCCGCGCCCGATGGCCTCGGCGACAGACTTGGCACCGCGCTTTGACATGCTGAAGGCCGTGCGCCCTGCGGCACTAGCCACCCGTCCAGCGCCCCGCCCCGCCGCCTCAATGCCGCCGCCAAGCTGGCTGAGAAAGCCCCTGTCATTCACCACCATGTCCGCTTCAAAATCATCGTCGTTTGGCATAACTCTAAACGTTTGGGTTTTTGATCGAACCTCACGCCGGCACACCGGCGTTCATCTCTGCGATGGCTTCAGGAAGTTGGATGAGTTCACGCCATTGCAGCGCCTGCTCGGAGAACAAATCAAGTGTCGTCGCGAGCCCCTCCGCATGAAGCGTGGCCAGCGGCGTGCGATAGCTCATCGTGGCACGACCATCATCCATCAAACCGAGGGTCGCCCCACCCGTGCCAGACCAAAGGTGATTCGCCAGCAACATGGCCCGGCAGGCGGCATCCTCCGTTCCTGGCGGTGGAGATCCCAGCACGGCATAAAGAAGGACGTCACCGGCACCGTCTTCCAATCCCTCGTAGTGCAAACTGATCACCACATCATTGACGGTGATTTCAGGTGATACCGCCAGGCTTTCAACAGGCAACTGGAAGGTGTCGGCGAAGTTTTGCAACAGGGCATCGTAGGCAGCAGGCATCTTGAAGGAGTGGGTTCGTGGGTTGGTTCGATCGTGGTTACTTCCACCAATCCGGGATTTTCCCGGCGCCATCCATGGCGGGGATGCGCATCTTGATCTTCTTTTTGCTGGGGTGGACGATCCAGGCGGTGGCATCCGGCATCTTCATCAGCTCTCCGGGCTGCACTTCGTAGTCCCACTCCTTGTTGATCGTGGTGGAGCGGTCTTTGCCCATGAAGCCGGAGGAGACGGATTTCTTCTTCTTGTGGATCTTGGCGATGAACTGCGCCACGGCCTCGGCGCCTTCGGGATCGGGCTGGCGGAAGGCGATGCGGGAGCGGCAGTTCAGCGTCAGCACCTGCGCTTTCTCTTTTCCCAACACGGGGAAGAGGGAGGCATCACTTTGCATGCCCAGGATCAGGCAGCAGTTCGCGGCGCGCAGGCGGTCGATGACGTTGTGATCGGAAATGCCGTCCTCACTGGCAGTGGCCAGGGCCTGGAACTCATCCATGAATCCGATGAGCAGATTCTCATCCTTGCGCTCGGCCTTCGGTTTGTCGAAGCGCATCATGGCATGCGTGTAGAACAGGAGCTTGAGGTAGGTGTTGATGTAGCGCCGCTCGGTCTGGAAGGTTTGCGGCATCGCAGTGCAGAGAATGCGGCCTTGATCCACATCCGTAATCTCCACGGTGTTGGGTTCGTCGGAGCAGAACACCTCGGCAATGTCGTTGTCCAGGAAGAAACCTAAATAGACCTTGATGGTACCGACGATGCCTTCCTTCTGCTCAGCGGCGGCGGCGGAAATGAAGGTCTGATCGAAGTACTTGGCCAACTCGATGCCTTTGTCAGACGCGTCGGAATCCAGCAGGGCGTTGAAGTGCTCTTCCAGGGTGGTCTTGTCGCAAAGGATCTGATAGACGCGGCGCAAGTTCACGGGGCGGCCCAGCAGCTCCAGCAGCTCGCAGGCGGAGGTGATGGCCTGCTGGGCGGCGGGCTTGAAGAATGAGCTTTGCTCCCCGGAGGTGACGGAGGCAGCCGTATCAACGATGTTTTTGGCGTGGGTGGTGTAAGGCAGGCGCTTGTCGGAAATGAGGTTGTAGCGATTGCGCGGGGTCCAGTCTTTGAGGGAGCGATCGGGTTTCACTTCGAGCACGCAGATTGCCTCTGGGCGGCCATGGCCCGCAGCGTGCTCCTGCGCGAAGAAGTGCTCGTCCCCCTTGGCACCGAGGATCAGGCCACCCCAGTTGGGCCGATTGGTGCTGATTTGATGCAGCAGCGGATTGAATCCCGAAGTCGTCTTGCCCACGCCGGTGTCGCCCGTGATCAGCCAGTGGCGGGTGAACTCGCCGGGTTTCCAGATCAGGTTCTTGTATTTGACGATATAGTCTGCCTTGGGTTTGGGTTTCCAGAAGAGGACCAAGAGGGCGATGATCAAACAGCCGATACCCACTCCAGCGGTGACCTCCGTGATCCGACTGAACTTCATCATGTAATGGACGCCATAAATGGCGATTCCAGAGGCGATCGCGAAGCGGAGAAGAGTTATCATTGGGGGCCAAAAATGCGGAAAAGGAGGCTGTTGGCTTAAAAGCTGATCGATGAAGCTAGCCCATTCGATGGCCGCCAATCTTGATCGGCGGAACGACGTTGGATCCGATGCCCTGGTGTACCCCAAGCGCTTGCGGGCTGAGAGCACGTTCAGAGGCGAGTTTTTCGCCGATGCTGCCTTTCTTCCAAACATTGCCCTGGCTCTCCGATTCCGCCGGGGCATTCTGATTTTGGAGTGTCTCGAGGATTTTGCCCAGAGTTTCTTGGATTTTTTCGTTCTCCGAAGGTTGGGTTTGAGCCAATCCGTCCTTCAGACCCTGGGCGAGTTGCTGGGCAGAGTTTCCGAGGGAATTGGTCAGTATGTTGAGTGGGTCTTGTTCCTGCTCTGCCATGGTGCTCTGGAGGGATATTATTGCTCCTCCAATCCGCCGCGCGGTTTCATCGACGGTGAGATTGGGATTCTGAATTGGATTCGGTGAAGGAGGTGCCAAGTTACGCCGGGAGCCGTATGAATTTGCCTTTCCTCGCTCTCGCGACGCTCCTTGTTTGCATGCATTCCTCCCCTGCCACGCTCGTCCAGATTGGGTACTATGCGACCTTTGCTCTCCTCGTCGGCGGAGTGGCAGTGGCGATGGTGCGCAGCCGTTCCTCACGGAGCTGGATCGATGCGATCGCTCTTTTGGCCTTCGTCGGATTGACTGGCCTTGAGTTTTGGTTCGCAGCGGAAGAGCCACAAGGTGCGCCGGAGATGTTGACGAGCAGCCAGGTGTTGGCGGCAGCTCTGTTGCAGCTTCAGTTCGGGTTCATCGCCCTGCTCTATCTGGCGGTCACTCGACGCCCTCCGTGGAAACCGATGACGGAGCCCCGCCTGCCTTGGGTGAAATCCTTGAAGATGGGCGCGCTGGGTTTGATGGCGGCTGTCGTGGGGATGAAAGTGGCGGAATGGGTTCTCTACGGATTTGTTTTGGATCGCGCGCCGCCCGATGCCTCGGACCAGTTGGTGGTTCAATCTCTCCTTCAATCCGACAACGCGACCTTGCGTTGGGCGATTGTGGTTGCGGCGGGTGTTGTCGCGCCGGTGGTGGAGGAAATGCTGTATCGTGGATTCCTGCTTCGTCTGTGTCACGGGCTGATGGGCTCTGGGCTGGCTCTCGGGATTTCGTCGGCGGTTTTTGCGCTCGCTCACAACGACGCATTCTTGACCGTTCCTTTGCTCCTGCTCGGCTTGGCACTTGGCAGGACTTATGAAGTCACGGGTAGGCTGAGTGTGCCGATCCTCATGCACGCCGCTTTCAATCTGCTGAACCTTTGGATGCTGATGGAGTGACTGCGCGCGAGCGACTCTAGAAGGCGATTCATTGAACGGCGAAGCGCTCGACCGCATAGGTGTCTCGCCGCCAGATCATCACGGGAAATTGAGTACGCCGAGGTGGGATGACCCGAATGCAGTAGTCTTTCCAATGATTGCCCAGGCGTTGTTGCGCCGCGCTAAGAGCCCAGTTTTCTGCCTCCTGAATGGGCATGTCACGCGGAATCGCCTTCTGGGTGAGGGTCCGCTGCCATGATCCGTCGTGAATCTGAGCGTAGTACTCGATGCGCCGACCGGCCGGCACCACATCGCCGACAAAATACGTCGGTGGCGGCGGATGCGAGCAGGAGGCCAGCACGAGGAGCGTGGCGAGGGTGGAGAAGCGGAGAAGATTCATGCGGGGGGATTGCGGTCTTTTTTGTCTTGTCCCAAAACTTGGGCACCACGCTGGCGCCAATACTCGCCGTTGAAGCGGTCGTAGCAGAACATGCAAAAAGCAGCGCCCAATCCGATCCATGCCGGAGCCCACGCTCCGTTC
>JAGRPD010000378.1 GCA_020439875.1 Verrucomicrobiales bacterium | reverse complement strand
CACCAATCCGCGAAGTCGGGCTACGACCTCTGGAGCGACGTCATCATGCCCAATCACGTCCATGCGCTCTTCACCCTCCGCGACGGCGAATCCCTCCCCGACACGCTGCAAGGCTGGAAAGGCGTTTTGAGCCGTCTCATCCACCAAACCGGCCTCAGCGCCCTGAATCCCTTGTGGCCCGATGACTTCGACCGCCTCATCCGCAGTCCCGAGCACTTTAGCACCGTGAAGGCAGACCTCGCTGCGAATCCGTCGCCGTGGGACGAAGCCACTGAAGCCTGCTACCACGGCAAGTTCTCGGACAAGCTCGACGAATTCCTCGATGCCGCCCACGGCTCCCGCTCACTGCGTGATCCACGCCTCGCCCGGCACTATGCCTTGACCGTCGTTCGCTTCCCAGCCTTCACCCTGGCTAGTTTTGGAATTGTTTTCTGCGTCGCGGGTCTGAGATGCGTGGCTAATCGTTGCGATGTGGGCCTTGGTAGCCTAATCTTTTCCCATGACGACTCTAACCCTTGACCTTCCTGAAGCCCTCAAGGCGGAACTCGACGCTGCCGTCGAAGCCGGCTGGTTTACGAGTCAGGCGGAAGCTGTCCGCGCGGCAGTTCGGGAGATGATGAGCCATCGCAAACTCGCATTGCTAGAGAAACAACAGCTCGCCGACATTGAGTGGGCTGTGAATGCCGCCTCGAAGCGTCCATGAACGTGGTAGTAACGGACACTGGCCCGCTGCTGCATTTGCATCAGGTGGGAGCCTTGCACTTGCTGGCGCAGCTCGGCAGCATTCAGGTGACGCCAACGGCCTGGAGCGAGTTGCAACGGCACGCCCCAAACTTTGCGATCAGCGGAAAGCCAGCGTGGTTGTCTTTGGCCCAGCCTTCAGCCTCCGCCATTTTGCAAGCAAGCCAGTGGGTGAACGCGCAAGTTCTTCATGCGGGTGAAGCGGAGGCACTTGCTCATGCTCGGGAAATCCAAGCCGACATGTTCCTGACCGATGACACTGCGGCGCGGACGATGGGAGAGTCGCTTGGGATTCATGTTCGCGGCTCGCTCGGAGTTGTCCTGTTTGCTGCCGTGTCCGGTCATCTCGATAAGGCGAAGTGTTTGCAAATCCTCACCGACCTCGAAATGCAATCGACGCTCTGGATGTCAGCCAAGGTGAAGTTGGCGGCCGGACAGGCTGTTTCGCAGATTTTCGGTTCGCCGTAGAAGCGTTGCGAGACTCGAGAGCCACGCCCTGCTCAGCGCACTCACGCCAGCGCCTCTTGGCAATACTGGACGCACTTCGCCACTTCCTTCACGGCGTTGGAGTCTTCGGGGATTTTGTATTCGAGTTCGACTTCGGCGGGGAAGGTCCACTTTTCTTTTTTCATCAACTGCAGCACTTCCTTGATCGGGGTCTGGCCTTGGCCCCAGGGCAGGTTGCCGCCGTCGGCGGTGCGGTCCTTCAGGTGCAGGCTGGTGATGCGGTCGTGATACTTTTCCAGCACGGGGATGGGTGACTTGCCTTTCGAGCCGGCGACGTAGTGGCCGATGTCGAGATTCAGGCCGATGTATTCGCCGAGTTCGAAAATCGGGTCGTGGTATTCCATCTCCGGCAGGTTGTTGGTGTGGTTGTGGAAGCCGACCCAGATCTTGTGCTTGTCGGCAAACGGCGCGACACGCGCGGCGAGGATGGCGTTGCGCTCCGTCGTCACGGCGGTGCAGCCCAGCGCCTTGGCGACGAGGAAGCTGAACTCGATCTCTTCATTTGAGGGACCAAAGCCCATCTTGTGGATGTGAATGTTCACGCCCGCGTCGTTGTACATCTTCCGCAGTTCGCGGCACTTCGCGAGCTGCTGCTCACGCTCGGCATCGGTGGCCGGGCCTTTGATGCCGGCGAAGTCCTGGATGGGGCCGCCCATGAGTTCGGTCTCGCTGAGGCCGTCGTCGAGCAGTGCTTGCAGCGTTTCCTCGGCGGTCTTGGCCATGCTGCGGTAGCTGTAGGTGATGCAGCCGATGCGCACGCCGCCGAAGACGGAGTTGGGCTTTTCGGCGGCCGCAGTGAACCGGGGAAGCGATAGACCGGTGGCGGCGGCGAGGGTGGTGCCGAGAAAGTGGCGACGGGTGAGCGGGTGGGGTGTCATGGGATGGAAGGGTTGATGTAGAGGCAGAGGTGGCGACGAAGCGGTCGCGCCGATTGGTGGAATTCTATTGCGCGGAATAGCCGCCGTCCACCATCCATACGGCACCGTTGACGAAGGAGGCTTCGTCCGAGGCGAGGAAGGCGATGACCTGGGCCACTTCCTCCGCGGTTCCCATGCGTCCGGCTGGGTGGAGGCGATTGAGGGTGTTCAGGATCTCGGGATTGCGGGTGACATTGGCGGTCAGGGAAGTGTGGACAAACCCGGGGGCCACGGCGTTGACGCGAATGCCTTCACCGGCGAGACGCACGCCCATGTCGCGGGTGAGCTGGCTGATCGCGCCTTTGCTGCTGGGGTAAGGATTGAACCCGTCGGAGAACTCGAGCGCCGTCGGATAACCGGTGAAGCCCATGAC
>JAGRPD010000377.1 GCA_020439875.1 Verrucomicrobiales bacterium | reverse complement strand
TTTGGATCGACGCGGGGCGAGCCCTAGCGGCGGCTCACCCGTAGCCTGATCTCTCCAGAGTCAGGCTTCGCCGATGCCCCCCCATGAGGGCGAGTCGCCCTCATTACTCCGCCCGCTGGAATCGATGCGGGTCTGGCGTTGCGGGGGGATCGACGGCGGGCTATGCTGGGGATCGTGCGTTTTCTTGATCCTTCCGCTTCCCTCTGGCGCGCGGTTCGCATGGCGAGCTGGGGCTTGCTGTTGCTGGGGATGCAGGCCGGTTTTTCGGCGGGAGCTGAGACCCCTCCGACGGATCCGGCGGCGGCTTGGACGGAGCGCGATACGCGACTGGCCAATGAGTACCTTTCGCTCCTGGTCCGACAGCCCGAGTACGGAAGGCTGGTGGAGCTGCTGTGGCAGCTTTACGAGACGCACGGTGAGACGGCGCTGCTGCTGAACACGCTGAAGCAACAGGCCGAGCAAACCCGCCATCCCGCAGTGCGGCTGGTGCAGGCGCATCTGCTGCGGCGGGCGGGTCAGCGGGAAGCGGCGGCCGAGCTGTATGCGGCGGTGGCCAAGGAGCGCCCGAAGGATCCGCTGGTGTGCCGGGCGGCGGCGGATCTGGCTCGGGAGCAGGATCCGGCGGCCCTGGTGGGATGGCTGAAGCAGCTGCTGGAGGCGCTGCCCGAAGGTTCCTCGGCGCGAGCCAATGCCTGGCTCGAGCTGGGAGATGCTCACTTTGCCGAGTCAGAGATCGATGCCGCTGTGGAGGCTTGGAAAAAAGCGGCGAGTGAGCCGGGCCCCGGCGTGGAGGAGCGAGCGCGGGTGGCAGCGCAGCGGCTGATGCAGGCAGGTCGCCCGCAAGAAGCAGCGGCGTTTTTTGAGGCGCTGGTGGAAAAGGCCGACCCAGCGAGCCGACTCGATGCCTTGCTGGATCTGGCGCGGATCCACGAGCATGCGGGCGAGTTCGAGGCGGCGGATGCGGCGTTGAAACAGGCCCTGGCGGTCACCCATTTTCGCGATGCGCGCCACGCGGAGGTGCTGGAGCGGCGGGTGCGGCTGCACGAGCGGTTTGACCGGCTGCCTGCTCTGCGAGCGGAGCTGGAGGCGCGGCTGGAGGCGGAGCCTGGGGCGCGCGAGGAGGTGCTGCGCAGCCTGGCGGAGGTGGCGCGGTGGACGGTGGATCGGCAGGCTGAGGTGCGCTGGCGCGGACAGCTGGCGGAGGAGTTTCCGGAGGGCGTGGGCTATCGCTGGCAGTGGGTGCGCGCGCTGATGGAGGCGGGGCAGTTGGAAAAGGCCGCCGAACAGGTGGATGCCGCCCTGCGTGAAGCGGGAGAGGCCGCGCCCCTGGCCTTGGTGCTGCAACGGGCCGAGCTGGACCTGCGCAGCGGCGGCACGGCGACGGCGGTGGAGCGCTTGAACGCGCTGCTGGATCGCCTGCCTCCGACGGATGCGACCCGGGCCGAGGTGCTGACTTTTGCGCGCAAGCAGGCGCTGGACCCCATCGTGGAACGTCTGCTGCGGGAGGCCGTGCAACGCACGCCGGAGGACGCGGAGCCGGTGTTTGCCCTGGCGGTGCATCTGCGGGAGCACAGCCAGACGGAGGAAATGAAATCGCTGCTGGACGGCTACGTGGCGGCGGCGGATCGGGCTCCGAACCGGGCGGCGGAGACACGGCGGGAGCGGCTCTCGGAGACGGCGGCCTTCCTGGCGGGCGGCGGTGATGCGGAGGCGGCGGTGACTCGGGCGCGGCAGGCGGCGGAGGCACCCGGAGCCGGGCCGGAGGAATGGCTGGCGCTGGCAGATCTGCTGCTGGAACTCCGCGAGACGGCGGAGGTGCGGCCCTGGGTGGAGCGGGCCTGGGCGGCGGCGGCGACGGACGCGGATCGCATCTCAGCCGATGAACGACTGCTGCCGCTGGCCCTGACGGTGGGGGAAAAAGATCCCGCCCCAGCCAGGGAACGCCCCAGCCGCGCGGCCACCGGGGGCGAGTTTCAGTTGCCCGCGATTTTTTCGGGTGTGGGCTTTGGATCCGACGACGAACCGAAGAAGGAGCATGCCGTGCCGCCCCCTCTTCGCACGATGGCGGCGGAGTTTGCCGAGGCCGCCTCCGCGCCGGGAGCGAGCGCGGCGCAGGCCTTCCGCGCGGCGTGGTGGGCGGTGCAGGCGCGGGACTGGGAGGCGGCTTACCGCTGGCTACGGCGGTTGCGATTTGACCCGAGCACGGGCGCGCTGCGGCCGCTGACCCTGGAGCAGGAGGAGCTGCTGCTGGATGTGGCCCTGGCGGATCGGAATCGAGCCCTCGCCCAGCGGCTGCTGAACGATCTGCGGGAGCGGGACCCCCGCCATCGCGTGGCCTACACCCTGCGGCTGGTGGAGCAAAAACTGGACGATGAGCAGCAAGCGGAGACGGAGCTGGGACGCGGCACGGGCAAGTCGGAAAAACGCCAACCGCTGGGGCTGGAGGCCGCGAACCTGCTGGAGGCCGAGCTGCGCCGCCAGCCTGGCCAAGAGGCGCTGATGACGGCGCTCAGCCGCATTTACCTGCTGCAAAAGCGGCCCGATGCGGCGCTAGACCTGTGGCATCGCGCCATCCGGGCAGATCCCGGCCCCGCCAGCCTGCCCGCGCGGCAGCGGCTGGCGGATCTGCTGCTGCGGCTGAATCGCGTGGACGACCACGTGACCGCCCAGGTGGAGGCGCTGAATTTGGAGCCGGATCTGGAGCGCCGCCGCGATCAGCTAGGGCGCTTTTTGGATCGGCTGATGTGGTCGGACGCGGAAGGTGGCCACCTCGAACCGCAGCAGGTGCGGGATCGCCTCACCCTGGTGCGCGAGGCCTTGGAGCAGACCGCGCGGCGTCATCCCTTCGACGGCTTTTACCCCGAGGCGCTGGCGCAAATCCACACCCGGCTCGACGATCCCCGGGCGGCGTTTGCCGCGATGAAGCAGGCCTACTACACCTCCCCCCAGGCACCGTTTTCGCTGGATCAATTGCGCGAGGCGGCGCTGCGGGTCGAGGACCTGGACGCCGCCATCTATTTCCAAAAACAAGTCGTCTCCGCCAGTCCGCCCAAGACCGCAGCCGCAGAGTCTCGCCGCCTGGTGGAACTGCTGGAGCGCGGCTTCCAGGTGCAGGAGGCCGACGTCGTGCGCCGACAGATGGAGCAGCGCTTTTCTCAAGACGCCCCTGCCCTGCACGAGCTGGCCGTTTTTTACCAAAAAACCGGGCAGGATGAGGCCCGCCGCCGCGTCCTGGAGCAGATCCTGCGAGTGCGCCCCTGGGAGCCGCGCAGCCACCTGGAGCTGGCGCTGAGCTACCGTGAGCTGGCCGATCAAGAGGCGGCCGCCAGGGAGTTGCAAGAAGTGCTGAAAACCGCACCGCGCGACGATGACGCGCCTCTGCCCGCGCTGGATCGTCTGCCGCTGCCCCTCACGCCTGCCCGCACCCAGGAGACGCGGACCGGGGCACCGGAGCTGGCGGACCTGCTCGCCTCCGCACCGGGTCTGGACACTGCCGCGATCGAGCGGCTGCGCGCCTACCTGAAGTTCCCCCGCGAGGAATGGGCGCGCCTGCCTGATGCGCCCAGCTGCCTGCGCCTGCGCGCCATCGAAGAATGGGCGCAGCTGCAAAAAGGCGGCGACGAAGCCACCCGGCGACGCGCGATGGCTCCCTGGCTGGAAGCGGCGGAGGCTTCCCCCGCAGCGCGGATCGAGGCCCTCTGGGCCGCCTACGCAGCGGGACTTTGGCCCGAATTCCAAACTCACCTGGATGCCCTCACCACCGCTCTGCCCGAGGGCCAGGAGATGCCGCTGGAGTGGGCCTTTGCCCGCTGCTGGCTGGGCCTGCGCACCCACCAGATGGAGCGGGTGCTGGCCGATCTCAACGCCGAACCCGAAGGCAGCCACCGGGATCAGGCCAAAGCCCTCTTGCTCGCCTGCCTGACGATGCTGATCGACGTCGATGACCACCCCTTTGACGCCACTGAAATGCAGGCCCTGGCCGAAGCCCGGCTCTTTCAAAACACCGCCCTGCTCAACCTCGTCCGCCGCCTGGATGATCAGCGTCAATACGACGCCGCCCTCGTCCTCGGCGAGTGGCTCCGGCAAAACAGCAGCCTCGGCATCGATTACGCGCTCGCCCTGGCCCGTCTGGCTGAGGCAGCGGAGCGCTGGGATCTCGCCCGCCACTACCTGCGGCTCGTCCTGGAAACTCCACCGCCGCCCGGCAGCTACCGCGGCGTGTATGACGCCTACCTCTTCGCCCTCGGTGCCTTTTTTCACTATACGGATCCCGGGGAGGCACGCCGCACCATCACCGAGGCCTGGCGGCGGCTGCAGCAGGCCCCCGACTCCGATCTCACCCAGCTGCGCCAGGCCGCACTCCTCGGCCTGGCTGGCGCGCTGGATCCCGCCGCCCGCCACCTGGTGCGCTGGACACGGCAGGATCTCCTCAGCGCTCGCGACGTCGGCACCAAACCGGGCATGCTGCGCCCCCAGGGCAGTCAACGCTTTGACGAGTCTCCCCAAGCCCAGAGCCTGTGGGAGGAATGTCGCGAGGTGCAGGCCATGCTCACCCAGCAGGGCCTCGCTCCCATGGTCGATCAGGCAGAGCGCCAACTGCTCCAAACCTGGGGCCGCATCCAGCTCGGCCCGCGACCCGCTTACGAATTCACCGAGTGGCGGCTGCGCGATCTCATCCGCCAACTCCAGGCCACCGATCCCCCGCGCCGCCTCCGCCTCATCGACCAGTGGCTGGCCTCCGCCGACATGACCTCCGAGACCTCGGTGGAACTCCTCGCCGATCTCGGTTCCCAGCTAGAGACTGCCAACCTCACCCGCGAGGCCCTGGCCGTGTACCGCCGCCTACCTCCCCGCGCCCCATCCAACAGCGAATACGCCCTCTGGGTCCTGCGCACCAGCCGCGCCGCCCGCGAGGTGGAACCGGGCCGCGCCTTTTCCATTCAATTGGCCGAGGCCGTCCCGCCCTACAAACCCCCAACACCCTCCGATGAAACGCTGCGGGAAATGCACGCCGCCTTCCTCCGCATGGCCGGTGCTCAGGATGAGCTGGAGCAGCGCGGCCTCAAGGAACCCATCGGCGAGTGTCTGCCCGGTCGCATGCCACCCCAGATCTCCTACGCCCGCGAGCTGGCGCGCATGCTCGATGAAGAAGGCCGCTCCACCGAGGCTCTCAAAGCCTGGCAGCGCGTGCGCGATTGCCTGGACCTGCACGAGGATGATCGCGTCCATCCCGACGGCGAGTGCCTGCTGCGCCTAGCCGCCCTCACCGCCGAGACCGGAGAACCCGCCCGGGCGCTGGATTTTCTGCATCAGATCGACCTCACCGAGACGCCGGAACCCACCCGCAGCGCCGTCCTCCAGCTCACCGCCCGCCTCAGTCTGGAGACGGCAGACACCGCCAGCCTGCGCCGCCTCCTCACCGAGGTCGTCACCCAGCAGGCCACCGCCTCCGCCCTCTCCATCGCCACCCTCCTGCGCCAGCGCCATGAGCCCGCCCTGGCCCGAGATCTCCTCACCCAGGCCGAGCGCCAGACCGAGGTCCAGGAGGATCGCTTCCGGCTGCGGATAGAGCGCCTGAAAACCGAGCCGCCCCCCGCTGAAGACGCCGCCCACATTGGCCGCGCCGCCGGTGGCGAGGACCTGCTGGCCTCCCTGCTGCGAGCCCACGGTCGCCGCCAGGAGAGCCTCGACCTGCTGCTGCACGGGACGCAGGCGGACGCTGAAAAAGCCTCACCCGCCCGCCGCAACGCCTGGAACCAGCGCCTGCGCCCCCTGGTCCAGTCCGGCCCCGACCGCCCCCTCGCCGCCGCTCTCCTCGCCCTCTACTCCGAGGCCCCCGACGATTGGGACTGCATCGACGCCGCCTGGGCCAGCGCCCAGAATGACAGCGACCGCCTGCTGATCCGCCTCACCGCCGAGCAGCTGCTGGCCAGCGGCCGCCTGCCCGCCGCCCAGCGCACCCTCGAGGCCGCCGCCCGCATGCCCAGCCTGCGAGAGCCCGGCAGCCTCCTGCCCCTGAGCGTCAGCATCGCTCACGCCCAGGGAGACACCACCCGCGTGCAGGAACTCTTCGCCACCATGCTGCGCCAGCCCGTGCCCGGCGGCCCCCACCCGGAAGAGTGGGTCGAAGCCTTTCGCGACGCCGGTCACCTCGATCTCGGTGATCAACTGCTCGAAGCCGCCATCCGCCGCCAGCTCGCCACCGGTTCCATCCCGGAAAAGCTCATCTCCCTGCGCGTCCGCACCCTCATCACCGATCGTCGTTTCAAAGACGCCGAGTCCTGGCTGCGCCGTTTTGACTTCGCCCTCACCGCCGAGATGGACCTCCATCTCTACCGCCTCTATCAGGCCTGGGGGCGGCTGCCGCAGATCGAGGACCAGCTGCGCCAGTACCACCTGGCCAGCGGCATCCATCAGGCCGTACTCCGCCGCATCCAGCTGGCAGCACTCGCCCCTCCCGCTCAACCCTGAGATACGCCGTCCGAGGCTGAAAAAAACGCCGCCCCCAGGCGGGAGCGGCGTCTGATTCAGCGGCAAAAAAATTGCGAGGTCAGCTTACTTGCTGTTCTCCGCAAATTGCGCGTCAAACACGATGTTCGAAGCCGGAAAATCGATCTTCTTGGTGAAGGCACAGCTTTCCGCCGCACCAAACTCCCGATCCATCGCGCCGTCTTCCCATTCGATCGACAGCGGACCGGTGTAGCCGATGTCATTGAGCGCGCGGATGATTTTTTCAAAGTTGATGTTGCCGCGTCCCACCGACTTGAAGTCCCAGAAGCGATTCGGCTGGTGGAAATCGACGTGACCGCCGAACACCCCGGCCTCCACCGGCACGTCACTCCAGCTCACGTCCTTCATGTGAACGTGGAAGATGCGATCGTGGAACTTGCGAATGAACTTCACATAATCCACCCCCTGGTAGCCCAGATGGCTCGGATCGTAGTTGAAGCCAAAGGCCGGATGGTAATCCACCGCCTGCAGCGCCCGCTCTGCGGAGGCGATGTCAAAAGCGATCTCCGTCGGGTGAACCTCCAAGGCATAGCGCACGCCGTTGTTTTGGTACTCGTCAAAAATGGGACCAAAACGTTTGGCAAAGTCTTCGTAACCCGCATCGATTTGACCCGGCAGATTCGGCGGAAAACTGTAGATCAAATGCCAGATGGAGCTGCCCGTGAAGCCGTTGACCACGCTCACGCCGAAACGCTTCGCCGCCTGGGCTGTCTTTTTCAGCTCCTCCGCCGCACGCTGACGCACGCCTTCGGGCTCGCCATCGCCATAGATGTAATCCGGCAGGATCTGCTTGTGGCGGGGATCGATGTTGTCGCACACCGCCTGACCGACGAGGTGGGTGGAAATGGCGTAGCACTTCATGCCAGCTGCATCGAGGGCCGCGCGTTTGGCATCGCAGTAGGCCTGATCGGCCTTATCCAC
>JAGRPD010000376.1 GCA_020439875.1 Verrucomicrobiales bacterium | reverse complement strand
TGCTTGACTGATGCAACAAGTTTACAGCACCACAGTTGCTATTGCTTGATTCTACGGCATTCTTGATGACCGAAAGCTGCAAAAACCTGTTTCTCCTCGCAGAATCCAACGTGCCTGATGGGGCACCCGCTTTGGTCATTGTGCGGATTCGGCTGAGTGTTGGTGCCAAATCAGTCAAGAGATTGCGTGACGTCTTTCACCTGATGGTGTTGGGTGCGGCACCGATCTTATTTGCAGGAATGTTGGAAGAGATGTCGAATTTGATCGATTGGGTATCCACGGAAACGGCAGATTGGGGAGAGTTGGACGGGAGTCGCCTTCGAGTATGCGTGCGTTAAAGGGCCTTTCCAAGCTTTTGCCGAGTCTATCCCAAGATGTCTCCGTGTACGATGCAGGTAGAGATCAAAAATACTGTCGAGAGCGCTAGTGCAGGTAATGATAGATCAAAAGTATGTTGCTCCACTACTTCTCATAATCATTGCCGCTGAGATTTGGGCAATGATTGCGAGAAGGCGAATTCATTTTTATGGATGGAGTCGGGAACGAGATCCTGTGTTTTACTGGAGCGTTTTGATTGGCTCCTTGGGAACGTTTTTGTTTCTTTTGTTCTGGTGGATTGAAAGTTTATTAAGAAGTCGATAAACAAAACCATAGCCTTCAAGCAACGGCCAAAACTTCGAGTTGAGTTTCAGTGGTGTGGGAGATAGGAACAAGTTTGGGTCTTCTTGCTGGGCCGATAGATGGATGGTCCATTCCATCATGGCTTGTAAATAGGCCGCTGGATGCCGAGTTTCGCAAACACGGCGTTGGTTCGGCTTTCTGACTCCTCGGCGCAAAGCAATTGCGCGGTGCCATCCTCGACCTCCTTCACTCGTTTGTCGATTTCAGCATCGCACTCGGCTTCGATGTCGGCGGGATCATCTGTGGCGTCATTCTGAGCGGCTGCCACCTGCAGCGGATATTGGCGCTGAAGACTGGCGAACAACTCCCGCGTCTCGTTGGGGGCGAGAGGCCCGATCGCCGGTTGGGGCGCAAGTCTGAGGGGGAGTTTGGTTGAGAGGGTGGAGGCTTGGGTTGGTAAAAGAATGAAGGCAGGAGAATGGGATGTTGGGGGAAAGAGCCATTCTTTCGCTTTTGTTCTTTTGCCCAGGGTCATAGGTTGGTTTGGGAACTGTCTTCTTGGATGAATCTATCTTCATGAGCATTGATCAGATTGCACCAGAAGCCTTGAAGCTGCCAATAAGGGAGCGCGCACTACTTGCGGCTTCATTATGGGGGAGCATCGAAGCTCCCTTCGAGTTTTCCACCAATTCTGACGACGAAGTAGCTCTTAACTTCGCTGAGGAACGGGATCGGGAGATTGAGAGTGGCTGTGTGAAGGCTCTGTCGCATGAAGAGTTGATGCAACGCTTGAGAGCATGAGGATCGAGTATCACCCCGCGATAGAAGAAGAGCTTGCGGAGATTCGAAATTACTACAACGAACGGTCTCCGAATCTTGGTGGGGATTTCATCAACGAATTTGAGAGGCAAGTTCTTCGACCGCCTCGGGTGATCTGGGCACGTGATTTCCTTGCGAGCATGTCGCGACAATGCTCCCAACGCTCCTGCGCTCGGTTCCTATTCCGGAGCAGGAGGCTCTTAAAAGGGGCTGGTGACGAGCTTTTTGAAGCTGTCGAGCGCCTTGGAGACGGCGTCTTTGGGGCCGGTGAGTTTGATGAAGATGTTGGCGTCTTCGGCGGGAACGATGGCTCCGAGGAGGGTCCAATCGGCACGGGGTGTTTTGGCTCCACCGAAGGGTGGGCCATCAAGATAGGTGCCGTCGGCAATGACGAGGGTGACTTTTTTGTCGCCCGCAGCGAGTTCTTCTTGGCGAGACTTGGGGGGGCTTTCAAACTGGCTGAGCCAGCGGGCGATGTTGGCCTGAGTGTCTCCGCCCTGACCGGCTCCGAAGTAGTAGAAGACGGCATCAAGTTTGGTGTCGGTGCCTTCGACGGTGAATTGAGCGGTGCCAGCTCGCATGGGGCTGGTGGTAGGGACTTCGGTCCAGGGGGCCTCAATTTTGAAGGTGAGATTGGAGACGGTGAGGTCTCCAGCCTGGGCGGTGGTGAAGAGGCTGACGGCGAGGGCGGTGGTGAGGAGGAGGCGTGGGGTCATTGGCCTGTGAATACGCTGGCAGGTGCGGAAAGGTGTCAACGGATTGACAAAATATGCGGCAGCCAACACAGTGGCTGTGGGTAAGAGGCGGTGACGCTCCTACCGAAAACTTGAAATGCTCCATGGCGGGATTTGGTTGTGGAGCTTTGATTCAATGACGATCCCAGGGGACCATGGCGAAAGTGGAGGTAGGGCGGCCGTGGCGCGGCTGCCTGAGGGGTTGCGTGCCGGTGGGGCTGAGCTGTGGGCTGCGCGGGGGCGGAGGGAGGAGGCGGGGTGCTTTGAGGCGTTTCGGCAGGCGGCTTTTGCCAAACCTGAGTGGGTCCTCGAGGCGGCGGATTTTTTGGTGCATTGTTTTGAAGGGCGCGAGCCTGTGTTGGCGGGATGGACGGGGATTGGCGAGCTGATGCAGGAGCTGTCTAGTGGGGGGGCGATGCTCACGCTGACGGTGGTGACGGAGTGGGTGATGGGCGGGGAGCGGAGGCGGCTGCTGCCATTCGCCGATGCGGTGCTGGCGTCGCGGGCGCATCTGACGGCCGAGCCGACGCTGGATGTGATGCTGGCGCTGGCTTCGACGCTGGCTTTTT
Source organism: Verrucomicrobiales bacterium (assembly GCA_020439875.1). Lineage (GTDB taxonomy): Bacteria > Verrucomicrobiota > Verrucomicrobiia > Verrucomicrobiales > Verrucomicrobiaceae > JAGRPD01. The sequence continues at coordinate 11,002 of JAGRPD010000376.1, read as the reverse complement.
TGCGTCCGGCGCGGGCGCGGGATTTGCTGGCTCACGTGGAGGCGTGCAGGCGCGATGGGGTGGCGGTGGACCGTGCGGCGCATGCGGAGGCGGTGTGGCGGGTGGCTTGCGGTCAGGTGGTGGCGGCGGGGGAAGAGGAGGTGCGGAGCTTTTGGGATCAACGCCTGTCACGGGGTTCCGAAGATGGAGGGTGGGATCAGGCGGAGGAGCAGCGAGCGCTGCGCGACCTGGCGATGTGGTGGCGTGAGGAGGAGCCGGCGGCGGCTCGCTTCCGTGCGGTGTTGCCTGCGGATTGGGATGCGCGGCGAGATCGATGGGCGGGTCCACGGAGTGGGTCCGAGGCTTTGGGGGAAGAACGGGTGGCGGAGTCGCGGCAGGTGGAAAATGAAGACGTGGATTCCGATGTGGTGGATGAGGAGGGGCCGAGACACTGGGTGATGGCGGCGGGATCTTGGTGGCAGGGCTTTTTGGTGGGGGGGCTGACCGGGGTGGTGATCGCCGCTTTGGTGTTCATGGTGTTTGAGTGGAATGCGGCGCGGCACCGTTCGCAGGCGGTGTCGGAGGTGGAGCCTGGGGAGAGGCCGGTCTCGCCACAAGCAGCTCGGGAAGTGGAGCGGCTGGAGGAGGAGCTGCGTTTTCTGGGGAACGTCGAGTCGTTGCGGGAGGTGAGCTGGGACAAAGCCTCCCGGATGCTGATGGGGGAGACGCCGGATTTGCCATATGACAGTCGATTGTACGCGGAGTTATTGGTGCTGCTGCACTGGGCTCCTTCGCGAGATCCGATCACGCGCTTTCATGTGGCGGAATTGCTGCTGAGACGTGCGCCGACGGGGGATCTGGTGACGCTATGGGAAGAGGTGGCGGAGGCCAATGAGGAGATGCGGCCTGCGATTGCTCACGCGGCGCGGGAGGCTTTGGCGATGGTCACAGCGAGTTGGACCGACGAGTTGCGGGAGCGATTGGGGAGGTTGGCAGAGCTGTCTCAGGAAGAGCCGGAGTAGGGAAAGGTGGGGAGAAGAGTTGACGGCAGCGGATGAAAGATTATAATTACCAGCTTTTTAATAATTGGACGAACTGGAACGTCGTGAGATCTTCGCAGTTTCAAGATTAAGTCGTTGTCGTTTTTGCAATTACTAGATTACATTTCATTCCAAAATCTGATTTTGCTCCCAGTCTCGACTGGCTAGCCCATGGCCATGATCTTGTCTCCCGACACCATTGAGCACCTCAGTCTCGGCACCGACGCGAATGGAGCGTGGGTGGAGGTGCGCCGTGCCGCACGGGAGCGGGTAGTGTTGGCGTTTGACAAACGCTTGAAGCGGCTGGTGGAATTGCATCTGGTGCGAGGCGGTGATGCGCTGCCGACGAGTGATCGTCACTCTCTGGTGGAGCGGGCGACGCAGGCGGCCAGTCTGCGTGGGCCCACGTTTTTGCGCATTCTGGAGGTGGGGCAGGAAGGAGAGCGGGTGTATTACACGACGGATCTCAATGATGGTGAGTTTGTGGAATCCTACATTCAGCGGGTGGGGCCGTTGAACTCGGTGGTGGCCTTTGCCTTGGTGCTGCAGCTGCTGGAGGACCTGGTGAGGGTGCAGGGTATGGAGCGAGTGGTGGCGGGGATCAATCTGGACCGCGTGATGGTGGTGAGCTTGGAGGACGCCTTTTTGCATCTGCGGGTGTGTGACTATGGGCTCTCGGAGCGGGAGGGTCGATCGGGGCAGGGGTTCGGACGACTGGTGTCGCAGTGCTGTCAGTTGCTGTTTTTGCTGCTGACGGGTCGGGTGCATGGCGGGGAAAATCCCGATGGATTTCCGGTGCTGACCAAGCTGCCGACCAGTCTGCGGACCACGCTGCGCAATGCGTTGGTGGATTCTGAAAATGCGCCGACTTCGCTGGATGCGTTGCGCGACGAGGTGCGGGAGGCTTTTGCGGCTCATGCCTCGACGCTGCAGGTGCGGCAGCCGCGCAAGCAGCTGCGGCTGGTGCAGGCGCTGCAACCGACCTCGCAGATGCAGGGTCTTCTGCTGGAGGGGGTGCCGGTGGCGCAATTGCTGGGCAGCCGATTTCGCGTGGAGTGGGAGGAGGCGCAGCTGCGGCAGGCGTTTGCAATTCCCGTGCAGCATGGCAAGACGGGGCAGCTGCTGACGGTGCATTTGCTGCCCCCGGATCGCATCGTGGATAAGGCGGACTACGAAGCGGTGCCGCTGCAATCTTGGAGATTCAATGCCGATGCCCATCCGAACATTCTGCGATCGCTGAGTCTCTGGGAGGGCACGGACTGGACCTTTTTGACGGAGGAACGGCTGCCTGGCTTTCCGCTGAGCCGACTGCTGGCGGAGCGCCTATTGCTGAATCCGGCGGAGGTTTTGGTCTTGCTGAAACAAGTGCGGGCGGGTCTCCAGCAGGCGGCGGAATGCGGCGTGTCAGGGCTGGATTTGCATCCCTCGAATCTCTTCCTTGAGGTGGGCAAGCGAGGGCCGAACTATCAGCGGGAAATGGAGCGCATGATCCAGCGTCGCCTGGATGCCTGGCCGAGATTCCTCATCAAGTTGCGGCCTCACATGACCATGGCCAGCCTGTGTGAGGCTCCTTTGATGCCCCCGCTGGCGGGGGTGAGCAAGGAAGTGCAGGATCGCCGATCCTTCGTTGCGCTGGCGGCCTTTCTGCTTTCTGGGGAACGCTTCGGACTGAATGGCGTCGAGGTGCCTGACACGGTGCCTGAGCCGTTGGCGGTTTATTTGAGAGAAAGCTGGAGTCGGCTGGACGATCCGGAGCGCCTGCCTGATCTCGACGAGTTTTTGGCGAAGTTCGAAGAATCCATGTCTCTCGGTGGCGAGGAGGTCTCCCTGGCGAACCGTTTGCGCGGCGAAGCGGTGAACAAAGAGGAGCTGGAAAGTGTGGGATCGGTTTCGGACTTCGATGGCGAATGGGGGGACCCCGACGAAGTGGGCGACGATTACGACTCGCCAGTTCTCGGAGGAGGGGCATCTCGGGTGTATGGCAATGAAGGCAAGGCACCGGCGGCGAAGGGTCGCGGGGCGCTGGTGCTCTCGGCCGTGCTGGCGTGTTCCGTGATGGGTCTGGCGTGGTGGTTGTTTGCGGGAGGTGATGATCCGGCAGTAGCCCCGGTGCCGGAAACGATGGCGCAGGCTGAGGCAACCGATCACGCGCCCGCAGCAGTTGCCGATGAAGCTCAAGGAACCGCTGGAGAGCAGGCGAGTCCGCCGCTCCCAGTCCAGGCCTTGGTGTCTCCGAAAAAATCTCCGACGGCTTCCAGCGAAACGCCCACGGCTCCTGCCAAAGCTCCCAAGACTGACGATGCGATGGATGATGGAGCCCGTGGCCCAATCATCATCAAGCGCGCGATTGTGCCCACCAAGGAAGAGGTGGAACGTCTCCGTAAGGAATCTCGCGGTCCGTCCGCGCCCAAGTCAGAACCTGCGGGGAGAGAGGATCCGGCGCGGGGGTTGGCCCGCCGCCAAAGCCCGTAGAGCGCAGCGGTTTGGAGTTCGGGGAAGGGGGCTTGTCTGGGATGGTTCGGATCGCAAGTAGCGCCGAATTGATCTTGAATCGCCAAGGGGGGAACGGATGAAGACGAGGATATTCTTGAGCCTCCGTTGCACGTTCGGAGTGAAATTGCGGGGGGGCGATGGTTTTTTGGCTTGGCAAAAGCTGGGATTTCAGGGAGGTTGGGGAACGGAGGGGAGGGATTTCGCAGGTCGTGCCCACTGAAATGCTTGTTCTCCATTTTCTGTAAAATATTCCAAAAGTGAGAATTACTATTGCAAATTCTCGCAGTTCGGATACCAATCGTTCACAAACCCTGCTCCCGGTTCATGAAGGTCAATAACGTCATCGTCATCTCGGTCGGCCAAGCCGGCAATCAAATCGCTGCATCATTCTGGAAAACCGTTTGCGAAGAGCACGGTGTGGACCCGCAGACCGGGCAGACCAAGGATGGAAAAGATCCCGCTGGAAACTGGAGCGCCTTTTTCTCGAAATTGGGTGAAGCGGGGGCTGGAAGTTTTGTGCCGAGGGCCATCATGGTGGATTTGGAGCCCAGCGTCATTGAGTCCGTGCGGGAAGGCAGTGGCTCGCTGTATCATCCGGCCAATTTGATCCATCGTACCGAGGGAGCGGGAGGCAATTTTGCGGTCGGCTACATGGGAGAGGGGCGGGAAGTGCTGCCGCAGGTGATGGATCGAGTCTCCGCTGAGGTGGACAAGTGCGACAACGTCGGTGGCGTCATCGTGCTGCACGCCACGGGAGGCGGCACGGGATCCGGCTTTGCGGCGCTGTTGATCGAGTCGATGAAGGCGGCCTACCCTGAGCATCCGGTGTTGAGTGTGGCGGTGCTGCCCTCTCCGCAGCTCAGCTCGGTGGTGACGGAGCCCTACAACACGGTGTTTTGCCTCAACACCCTGCGCCGCAGTGCGGACGCCTGCTTGATCTTCGACAACGAAGCGCTGTTTGAGCTGGCCCATCGCAAGTGGGCGATTGAAAGCCCCACGGTGGATGATTTGAACCTTCTCATCACCGAGGCACTGGCGGGGCTCACGGCACCGATGCGCTGGAGCGGCTTTTTGACGGTGGAAATCAGTCTGCGTGAGCTGCTGACCAACCTGGTGCCGCAGCCATCGTTGCACTTCCTGATGTGCGCCTTCGCGCCCTTGACACCGCCGGATCGCAGCAAGTTTGAAGAACTCGGGGTGGAGGAAATGATCCACTCGTTGTTCGACAACGAGTCGGTTTTTGCAGAGTGCTCTCCGATGGAAGGGCGCTTCCTCAGTACGGCGGTGCTGTATCGCGGCATCATGGAGGACAAGCCGCTGGCAGACGCCACGCTGGCGGGGATGCGGGACAAGCTGCCGCTGACGTATTGGATTCCCACCGCGTTCAAGATCGGCTACGTCGAGCAGTCCGGCATGTCCCACCGCAAGAGCATGGTGCTGCTGGCCAACAACACCGAAGTGGCGCGGGTGCTGGATCGCATCTGCCACAACTTCGACAAGCTCTGGCAGCGCAAGGCCTTCGCCAATTGGTATCTCAATGAAGGCATGTCGGAAGATCAGATTGAAGCCTTGCGCGCCTCGGCCCAGGAGCTGATCCAAAGTTATCAAGTCGCCGAAGAAAGTGGTGCCAAAGCAAAGGTGCAAGACGGTGCACCGCCATCGTCCGCCAAGCGCCCCGCTCCGCCGCCTGCCGCAGAGGCTCCCGCTGAAGTGGAGACCGGCTTTGGAGCGGTGACGCTGAAGGACATCGTGGACGGCAGAAAATAAACCCTGGCCCGCACCCATTCACCGCAACTTTGGCTCAATCCATTTAATCAGGAGGTAACTCAGTGAGAGAAATTCTAAGCATTCACGTCGGACAGTGTGGCAATCAAATCGCAGACCGCTTCTGGCGTCTCATTCTGCGGGAGCATGGGCTGGGTCCGGATGGCATGCCGACCGGCAAGGGCATGACGTCCAACAACAGCAGCATGGAGGTCTTTTTCAACAAGGTGCGGGATGGCAAGTACGTGCCGCGCGCCGTGTTGGTGGATCTGGAGCCGGGAGTCATCGCCCGGATCGAGGGGGGAGACATGTCTCAGTTGTTCGATGAAAGCAGCATCGTGCGGAAGATCCCCGGCGCAGCCAACAACTGGGCTCGCGGATACCACAAGGAAGGCGAGCGGGTCATTGATCAGATCATGAATGTGATCGATGCGGCGGTGGAAAAAACGAAGTCCCTCCAAGGTTTCCTGGTCACGCACTCCATCGGCGGAGGATCGGGTTCGGGTCTGGGTTCGCTGATTTTGGAGCGGCTGCGGGCGGCCTATCCGAGGAAGAAGATCTTCACCTTTTCGGTGGCTCCCTCTCGCCTGATCTCGGACAGCGCGGTGGAGCCCTACAACGCCATCCTCACCCTGCAACGGATCAAGGACAATGCCGACGCGGCCGTGGTGCTGGACAACGAGGCGCTGTTTTCCATCGCTCGCGGGAAGCTGAATCGGAACCCGAACTACATGGATCTCAACCACATCGTGGCGCTGATCATGTCTTCCGTCACCGCCTCCTTGCGCTTCCCCGGCAAGTTGAATACGGATTTGGGCGAGTTTGTAACCAACCTGGTGCCTTTCCCTGGAAATCACTTCCTCACGGCCTCGTTCGCGCCGATGCGGGCTCCTGGTCAGGAGGGTCAGGTGCGGATCAACTTCCCCGATCTGGCGCGGGAGACCTTTGATGAGGCCAACTTCACGGCGGCGATCGATTGGGCCAATGGCGTTTATCTCTCAGCCTGCGCTTTGTTCCGCGGAGATGTGCGGGCGAAGGAGGCGGAGGAAAACATGGCGCTGATTCGCAAGGAACTGAATTTTGCCTCCTACGTGCCCACGGGCATCAAGCTCGGTTACGCGGAGACCGCTCCGGAGGGGTTTGCCTCCAGTGGTCTGGCGCTGGTCAATCACACCGGCATTTCGGCGGTGTTTGAGCGGCTGGTCACTCAGTTTGACATCATGTTCGACAACCACGCCTACACTCACTGGTATGAGGAGTCAGGTGTCTCTCGTGACATGATGGCGCAGGCTCGTGAGACGGTGGCTCAGCTGGCGCAGTCCTATCGCGACGCGAGCTGATCCCTTCACGGGTTGGACCCGTTTCTTCCTGAATTTCCTTACCTCCCCCTGCCGTGAATTCCTCCATCGAGTCCCTCATCTACAGCGCTTCCCGCAGTGTCGAGGAGGCCCGGCGCGCGGCGTATCGAGATCCGAGCCGCATCGGCGAATTGGTCGAGCACATCAGCGTGCTGGCGGATCTGCGGCAGAAGGAGGGGGATTTTCGCAAGGCGGAGTCGCTCTACCGTGAGGCGCTGTATCGGGTGCAGGACGTGCGCAAGCCAGACCCTGAGCTGACGCTGGGCATCCATTCGCTGCTGGCCTACCTGTATGATCGCTGGGGTCGCAGTGAGCAGGCCACCGAGTACTACGAAAAGGCGCTGAAGATCGCCACCGAGCGTGGCATGCAGAATACGGACAAGGTGGCCACGATCAAAAACAACCTGGCCATGATCTACAAGTCCATGAAGGACACGGAGAAGGCTGAGCGCTATTACCACGAGGCGTTGGAGGAGTTTCAGCGGCTGGATGGTGACAACAGCTCGCGGGTCGCCTCAGTATTCAACAATCTCGGCGTGCTCTACTACGCCAACATGGATGTGGAGCGGGCGCAAGAGATGCATGAGCGGGCGTTGAAAATCCGTCGCGATCTGCCGGATGGCGACATGGATCCGGCGGATCTCTCGCAGACGTTTCTGAACCTGGGAGCTGTCTATAAGGCCACGGGAGACTTCCGCATGGCGGAGGAATGCGTGGATCGTGCCAAGCGCATCCGCTCGGGCATGAATGGCTACGTCACACGACCCCGGCGTGCGGCCTCGCTCCTGATTGATCGCACGGCCTGAAGGGAAGCCTCGCCGAGAGAGATGTGGGAGAGCCGCCTCACGGAGGTAGCTGCGCGTCCGTTTCTGCCAGAGTGAATCGCGTGCTGACCACGGAGTTTTTTTCGACTCCTGGGTGCAGCTTCACGTAGGTGGTGGCGAGGAAGGTGCCGTCAGGCAGGAGTTCCAAACCGGGATATCCACAGTCCGCGCCTTTGTGGCTGTGGAGGAGTTTGATTTTGTAGGAACCGTCGCGACCTCCGACGATGTCCTCGTAACGACCGACCCAGGCGACGAAGTGATTCTTCGTGGGACTGCTGCGGCCAGTGTCGCGGAAACAAATGACCAGCCGTCCATCAGGCGCGTAGCGTGCCTTGTGCCGATCGCCATGGAGGCCAGCCGGCAGGTCGTGTAGCGGGCTCCAGCTTTGACCTTCATCGTTGCTGATCAGGTAATGCGCGGGTTGGGTACGGACGTTTTCCCGGATCAGACAGAGCAGCTGGTCGCCCTGGGGAGAGCGGATGACCTCGGGCTCAGCGAGTTTCAAGCCAGGTTCATCGGCGATGATGCGAAACGTGCTCCAGGTGAGGCCGCCATCGGTGGATTCGCTTTGAGCAAGGACGTTGGAGTAGAGGTCCTGGGTGTCACCGGGACGTCGGATGTTGGTGAGGGCGATGAGTTTTTTCCCCTCGTCCACGGCGGTGATGCTGCAGAAAGGCATCACGCAGGGCAGGTCGAGACTCTCCATGGGCGACCAGGTTTTTCCCTCATCGAGGGAGACGGAGCGTTGCATGGTGCCGTTGTCGGGCTGGCGAGTGCCGCCGGGTCCTTGGCCTGCGAAGACGAAGAGGCGAGAGATGCCCTGTAGATCGGTGAGACGATACAGAGCGGGGCAGTTCCGGCTGGTCTTCCAATTGTCTGGTGTGGGCAGCAAGGCGCTCCATGTGAGGCCCGCGTCGTCGCTGCGCTTCATCGGCCCACAAGGACCGCCGTGACCCTGCGTCCACACGCAAAACACGGTGTGACCATCAGGCAGCAGGAGGGTGGTGGGGTGCCCCTGGTAGAGATCGGCTGTGCCCTGCGCGATGATGACTTGGCGGTCGGTTTGCGATGAAAGATCGATGATCGGCAAATCGGCAGCACGTCCCGAGGCGACGATCAGCAACGTGACGAAAAGAGCGTGCGACAAAAACGACATGGTATCAGAACGATCCGCCGAGGCAGCATCTACGAGTGGGTGGTGCCTGAGAGGCGAGCTGCAGCGGATTCATCCAGCGGTTTGCAGGAGCGGTAGCCTTCGCCCTGCTCGGGCAGATGCCGGAGAAACTGATCGCGCAGGGCAGCGTCTTCGAAATTCAGACCGATGAGGGCACGACCGATGCGCTCTCCGGACTGTCGGTAGTTGAAGTAGCAGAGGTTGGCGCGATCTCGGATGAGGCGCGAGAGAAAGTCGTGCAGCGCCCCGCTGCGCTCGTAAAATTCGAGGCGTAGGAAGAGCGGGTGAGCCAGCAAATCTCCCCGCAGAGAGATGGCGCGGAAAGTGACATCGGGCGCGCCAGTTAGATCCTCCCATTCGTAGCCACCAGTCTGCAGACGATCGGGCAACGCGGCGAGCTGATCCGCCGCATCGGCGGTGACGGTGAAGACGGGATAGGCATCACGGCCCGAGCCGAGGCCGTATTGAAAATCCGCGATGTTGAGGCCACTGAAGCAGCCGTCCAACAGAGCCAGCATGGTGCCGGGGCGCTCCGGGATGCGGACTCGCAGGGTGCGGGAGGCGGCATTCATGGAACCCTCGGATTGGGCGATGAGTCCGAGCTGGAGAAAGTCGATGTTGGCTCCCGAGATGACGATGAGCACCTTTTTCCCCGCGAGAGCGGCGCGTTCTTTCAGAATCGCGGCCAAACCCAGCGCGCCGGAAGGTTCCGACACGCAGCGCAGCGACTCCCAGAGGACGCGGATGGCGGCACTGACTTCGGCATTGGTGACGGTGACGATGCGGTTGAGCTTTTGCTGGCAGATTTCGAACGGCAGAGCGCCCGCTTTGCGCACCGCAGTGCCATCGCAAAAGAGATCCAGATCCCGCAACTCCACAGGGTGACCAGCGACGAGCGCAGCGCGCATCGAGGCCTGATCAACGCCCTCCACACCCACCAGATCGATGCCGGGCCAGTAGGTCTCCAGCCAACAGGCCGTGGCTGCCGCCATGCCGCCGCCGCCGATTTGCAGGTAGGCTGCATCAAAGGGGCCGTGGCCAGAAAGCACCACTTCATCGGCCAGCGTACCCTGACCCGCCATGACGCCAAGGTCATCGTAGGCATGTACGTAGATGGCTCCGCCGGTGCGTTCATCCTCACGCGCTGCCATCACGGCCTCATCGTAGCTGTCGCCTGAGAGTACGATCTCCACCCAGGCTCCACCGTGATGCCCTACGGCGTCTTGTTTCACCCGGGGGGTGGTGCGGGGCATGTGGATCCGCGCTCGGATGCCGAGTCGGCAAGCCGCCAGCGCCACTCCCTGAGCGTGATTGCCGGCGGAGGCGGTGACGACACCGCGTTGGCGTTCCTCCTCGCTGAGCTGCGCCAGCCGGTTGCAGGCACCTCGCCATTTGTAGGACTTAACGGGGCACAGATCCTCGCGTTTGACCCAGATCTCCGGGCCAGGCTGATTTCCGGGCAAAACCAGCCGCTCCATGGGTGTGGCCTGCCCAAAACGGTACACCCGCTCGCGGGCAAACAGGATCTCCTGCCGCAATCGGCGATCCAACGGCAGCGCGTCGTTCTGAGGCATGGATGGGTTCGACATGGCAAACGCTAGCGCGGGGTGACGAGATTCTCCACCACCACGGCGTCGGTGCTTTCATTCAGAATGGGATGAGCCGTGAGATTGCCACGCACCACGGCGCGGTGGGCTGTGTCAGTGATCGTGAGGCTGCCCTGAGGATGCGTGTTTCCCCTCCACACCCAGTCGCTGGCGGTCAGGATCTGAGGGCCGGGATGGCGCATCAAATTGTCCTGTACGACGACGCTGCGGGAGGCCATCTCCTCGGCGGGGACGTTGATGAGGCGGCCTTCGCAGAGGTTGTCAGCCAGCAGGATGTCTTTGAGCGTGGTGCGGGCAGGGGTGGTGCGATCGTGCAACTGAAGGTCGCCGTCGAAGGTGTTGCCGCTGAGATGGATGGCCTCGTAGGTGCAGCCGAGGGATTCTTTGCGCGTTTCAAATCGCAGGGTGAGTTTGGCGTCGGTGGTTTGATTGCGGAAGAGATTTCCCGTGACCGTGACGTGGGAAATGGAGGTGACCAGGGGCAGGGGTTCGGTGCGGAAAATCAGGCAGGCACCCCAACGTTTGGGGTTCATGCTCGGCGCGGGTTCCACGATATTGCCCGAGATGACGATGTGGTGAGAACCCTCGGTAACATTGATGCCCGTGCCCGTGAAGGAGACGTGATTGTCGCAGATCCGGATGTTGCGCGAGCCAAAGATCACTTGGGGGCCGGCTTCGACGTTGGTGATGAAGTTGTCGGCGATGAGGCCGCCGTTGCACTCGGCGAGTTCGATGGCTTTGTTGCCGCAGGTGTCGATGAAGT
>JAGRPD010000375.1 GCA_020439875.1 Verrucomicrobiales bacterium | reverse complement strand
GCACCCGCCGCCGCCCGCCCGACCAAGACCGCGTCGCCTGAAACCACGACGTCTTCGCCTTGATCCCGATCAAAGGATCCCGTTCCTCCCCCGATTCGCCGTCATCGACCTGTCGCTCCATCATCACGCCCCCAGCCTACCAGGCCCCACCCAGCCCGCAACCACTTTTTGATGCCTGGCATCAAAATAATGGTGCGTGGCATGATTGGGATTGGGTTGGCTTGCTTTACTGCTTGTCGCCTTCGGCCACTTTCTCTTTGAGGGCTTTGACCTCTTTGGAGGTGGGTTCGAGGAGTGGGGGTGGTTTTTCCCCTTTGGCGACGAACACGATGGCGACGCCGTTGATGCAGAATCGGCGATTGGTGGGTGTGCCAGCTGAGATGGATTCTCCGTCGAAGACATGACCCAGGTGAGCACCACAGCGCTTGCACACGGTCTCGACACGCCGCATGCCATGGCTGTCATCAACGCGTTCGAGCACGTTGTTGTCAGCGGAATCATCGTAAAACGAGGGCCAGCCGCAGCCGGAGTGGAATTTTTCTTTGGAGGTGAAAAGCCGAACGCCACAGCAAACGCAGTGGTAATCCCCCTCTCCCTGAGCCTCAAACTCCTGATACACCTTGCCAAAAGGCCGCTCGGTGCCGGCCTGACGCGCCACCGCATACTGCTCCAAGGTCAGCTTCTGCTTCCATGCCTCATCGGGCAGTTGCACTTCAAATTGAGGTTTTTGATCCATTTTTTTCGCAGGTTGCTTGGAGTCCTCCGCCTGAAGATGCAACACACCTGCTGCCGCACCAAGCAACAAGGCACCACCGAGTAGCCAACCCTCACGCAGAACATTTGTTTTCATGCCATGATTTACGACAGAAACAGGTGCTGGATTTCCAATTTATTCCCCCACTGTCCATGCGGGAAGGAACAGAACGGCATTATAGACCGCATGCAGCACCATGCAGGGACCCAAACGTCCGCCCCGCTGAAACAGCCAAGCCAGAAGCCAACCCAAGGGCAATACCATCGGCCAGGACATGGGAGGATGCAGGCAGGCAAACAAGACCGCGCTGCCTCCCATCGCCCGCCAACCCGGCCAGCGCCGATTCAGCGACTGATACACCACGCCGCGAAACAGATACTCCTCGGCCACCGGAGCCATAAAAATCGCCATCACCCCGATCTCGGTCCAATCCGCTGAATCCGATAAGGTCCACGAAAAATCGCTCATCGAAAACCATCGCTCCAATCCCCAGCAATACGCCAACCCGACTCCTCCCATCAGCCCGCCCAACAAAGGAGCCAAGGCCCAGGCTTCCGGCGCACGCTGCCCCTCTCCCATACGCCACACCGCACCTTTCGGCACTCCTCGACCCAGCAAAAACCCTCGCAAGGCCAAGCCAGCCACCACCATGACGGCAGCGTAGAGCAGCGGCATCCAGCGGACACCGCCTAAAAACGTCGTCGCCCCCATCATCACACTCAGCACCTCGTAGCTGGCCACCACCGCCACCAGGCCGTGAAGCACCGTCGGAGCTGGCGGAAGTTTTTCGGACCATGGATCGAACAAATACGGCAACCGATGAGCAAAAGCCTCCCACAGCGCCAACGCCAGCGCCCCCGTCAGCACCAGCCCCACCACCATCACATGCCAGAGCCCCATCATCAAACCGGACGCCACCGCGAAGGAACCGATCACCGCAAGCCACTGCGAACCGGCCGTGGGCGGTGACATCTCTCCGGTGGAAGACGGTGCCGTGACCATGGTCACCGATTTGAAGGACAAAGAGCGCGCGTGAACCCACCAGAGAGCACCCACAAGCAGCAGGGGCAGCGTCGCGTTCGGATGCATCCAGGCCACTCCCACCAGACCCAACCAAACTGGCACGCAACTGATCCACGCCCACCACTCGGCTTTGGCCGCGAGTAGCCCCGTCAAATCCTGCGGCCAAGTCAGAGCCATCCACAGAGACTTTCCCTCGGAGGCCAGCGCGCGGGGTCCGAGCACCAGCAAAAAGTAGGTGCCAACAATCAAAACCAAACCCGCCAGCACCTGCCATTTTCCGCTGTACAACGCGGCGGATCGACCCAGATTCACGGCTTGGAGTCCGGCGAACAAGAGTGGCACTAGAAAGACCTGAACCACCGCCGAGCGATCTCGCTTCATCCAGAGCAGCTCTTTGCGGATCAGCGCGTTTTTGCCACCTAGCGCTCGATGTGGCATTGCTGGGTTCACCGTCGTCGGGCCAGCTTCATCGGCGGCACCTTCCAGACCGCCTTCGAGCCCGCGACGCACCAGACCGACGACCGCAACTCCCAGCAGCCCCACCAGAGCCAAAAGCAGTGCCGCCACCTCGACGGCCCGCGCCGCTGGGCCTCCGCTCCAGCCCGTCAGCAGCGCCTGTCCCCAGGCCAGCCAGCCACCCCAAGGCCACTGGTTCACGCTCCAGCAAGCCATCCATGCCGGAAGTTGCGTGTGAAATTGACGGAGAAAAAAGCACGCGATCATCATGCCAAACCCCACCGCAGACATTAGGCCCACCCAGGCCCCGCGCGATCGACGCCGAAACCGCAACAGAATAAAAAACACCAAACCTCGCCCCATCGCAGACAGCATGAGAGCGAGAGGCACGCCCACCAGCAAACCCAGCGGCAGAGCCACCTCCCAATCGTAAAATCCCACAAATGCCACCATCCAAAATACCGGAGCCAACCAGAAAAGTGGATTGGCGAAGAATGGTCCCAGGAGTTCCCCCGCCAGCGCGGCAGCGGGTCGTACGGGATGCCCCAGCAGCCACTCCCAAGCGGGATGCTCTTGACGTTGGGTATCGAGATCCAGGCCTTCACCCTGCAAGACGAGCATCACCGCCCACCAGCCCACGATCAGGAGGACGATCAATCCCTTCAAAGGAGAGCTGAACTCCATACGTCCGTTCGCCAGCATCTCCTCCCTCAACGCAAAGCCGTCCACTCCATGCTCGGAGTAGGTGCGGCGCAGCGTCGTCTCCCAGGCGGGATCCGACTCAAAGCCTTTCGGCTTCGACCACCTCGCCACCGTGACAAAGCGATCCCACTGCGTCTCCAGCAGCGCGCTTGTCGGAGCATCGCGCGCACCACCCATGGGACGCGGATGGCGACGCACCTCCTGATCATAGGCCTTGAGCGCATCGAGGACTCGCTGGTTGCTGAGCGGCACGCGACCCGCCTCCATCTGCGTGAGCACGGTGGCCTCATTCCAGGCCTCGATGAGCGTCATCCCCAACAAAACATGCACCGCCAAAGCCATCAGCATGGCCAGCAAGACCCCGAGACTACTCGCTGGATCGAGGCCGTGCCCCCGTTTCATGCGGCGCAACTGCTGCATCCGCACCGCACGCCCCACGGTGCGCGCTCGATACGCGCGAGCCAGCGCCTTCAGCACCTGCCAGGACGGAGTGAGCGGAAGAGCTGAGCGAGGATCTGGTGGCTCCGGCTTCACCCGCGCGTCAACTCCACGTACAGATCCTCCAGGCTCGCCCCGGGGCGGCGCGCTCGCAAGTCGTCCAACGGCCCCGCACTCAGCAGCCGCCCACGATGCAGCACCGCCACGTGACGGCAGAGACGCTCCACCTGATCCATCAGATGGGTGGAAAAAATGATGGTCCGCCCCTCTTCTGCCAGCTCCTGCATCAGCTCAAAAAACAGCCGCGTCGCGTCCACATCCAGACCATTGGTCGGCTCGTCCAAAATCAGAACCGCAGGCTGATGCAGCAGCGCCAGCATCAGCCCGAGCTTCTTTTTCATGCCGCGAGAGTACTCGTCCGCATAGCGCCCGAGCGCCTGATCCAGCCCCAATCGCAGCGCCAGCGGCTGCATGAGCTGGCTCATTTTTCCCTCGCCGATGCCGTGCATGCCCGCGCTCAGCGTCAGGATCTCCCAGCCCGTGAGGTAGGAGTAAAACATCGGCTCATCCGGCAGGTAGCCCACCAGCCGTTTGCATTCGGCACGCTGCTCAAACGCATCTCGCCCCGCGATCCGCACGCTGCCATGGCTGGCCTTTAAAATGCCCATCATCAGCCGAAACAAGGTGGTCTTGCCCGCGCCATTGGGGCCCAGCAGACCGCTCACACAGCCGACGGGCGGACTCCAGGTCACGTTTTCCAGCACCTTCAGGGGACCGAAATCCTTGCTCACCTCTCGCAGCTCGACGAGCAGCGCGGAGGTCGGTTCCGCGACGGTGGCATCCGCTGCTGGAGTGGGTTCCGCCATTTTTATTCCGTAGCAGCCAGCATCGGGGCAGCCGCGTTGTCCGATTCATCCCCCGCCTCCATCACCACGCTGCGGGCTCCCAGTTGCCGGAGACCCCAGGCCATCATCGTGCGCGCGTCGTCGAAAATCCAATTCGTCTTGCTGCCTAGCTGAACCAGGATGACGTGGCGACCGCCCGACGTCGCGGAAGAGATCAGCGTGCGACCACTGGCCACCGTGTAGCCCGTTTTCATGCCGTTGCAGGCAGGCATCACCCCGAGCAGATTGTTCGTGTTTTTCAGCTGCGTGGTGCGCCCACTGTTGAAGTGAAAGGTGTGATACTTGCGGCTGGTGGCATCACGAATCAGCGAGTTCCGGTAGGCCGCGCGAGCCACTCGGGCCATGTCCCGCGCCGTCGAGTACTGGCCCGGCTCCGTCAGGCCATGGGGATTGACGAAGTTGGAATTCACCGCCCCGAGCTGACGCATTTTTCCATTCATGCGCTGGGCAAAGGCGGCACTGCTGCCCGCATTATCCCGCGCCAGAGCCTTGGCCACATCGTTGGAGCTTTTGATCAAAAAGGCGTACAGCAAGTCCTTGCGGGTGTAGCTCTCCCCGGGGCGCACGCCGAGCTTGCTCGGCTCCACCGCGATATCGGTGGAGGCGATTTCCACCCGACGGCTGAGATTTCCAGAGTCCAGCACCACCAACGCGGTCACCAGCTTCTGGATGCTGGCCACGGCGCGGCGTTGATCGCAGTTCCGGCTGGCCAAATTCGCCCCGGTGGTCGCATCGATCAGCACATAAGAAGCAGCATGGATGGGGGGCGCACCGGATGCGATCGGCAGCGGACGCGGCGAGACGTAGTAGGGATCCGACACCGCTGGAGCCACGGGCACGGGAGCGGGTGACTGCTGCGGCCAGACGGGTGGCGGCTGGCTGTAGGCGGGCGATCCAAAGGCCGGTTGATATTGAGTGCCTCCGTGCGATGGCAGCGATGTGATGGGAGCCCCGCCGCCTCCGCAGGAAGCTAACAGCCAAGCAGGCAGCAGCAGGCAGAGAGAACGGCGCGTGAGGTTTCGAAAATCCATGGCATGCAAACGAACCGCAGAGCGTCACCCTGTCAATCAGCCGCAGCAAGCCATCGGTGCCGCAGCTTGCGTCTGCCACCGTACCGCGCCACACTGCCGGATTATGTCTCTCCGAATCAATGGCGAAGAAATCGACGACGAACTCATTGAAGCCGAGTTTCGGCAGGTCAAAGGCCACTACGAGCGCACGCTCCAGGTGTCTTGCTGCGAGCGTGACCCCGAATTTTTGGGCTACGCCAAGGACAACATCATTTCCCGTGCCCTACTCAATCAGGCCTCCCGCCAGCGCGTGCCGGAGGTCGAGGAAAGCGAGATCGACGAGCGGCTGAATCGCCTCATTAAAGAAGCGGGGGGTGAGCAGCAATTCTGCATGAATACCGGCATCCCCAGCACCACGCACCCCGCCGTACGGGACAACGTGGCCCAAGGCGTGCGACTGGATCGCATGCTGGGTCAGGTCTATGCGCCGGAGCCAGAGCCGACCGAGGACGAGCTGCGCGCTTGGCACCAAGAGCATGCCGAGCAGTTCATGTCGGCAGATGAAGTGAACGCCGCGCACATCACCCTCAGCCTCAGCGGAGCCAGCAGCCGGGCGGAGGTGTATGAGCGCCTGCGGGCACTGCGGCGGCAGCTGCTGGACGGGGCGGATTTTCTCACCCTGGCGGAGGAAAATCGCAGCGATGAGCAGCAGCAGATCGACCTCGGCTGGTTCAAGCAGGGCGAGTTCATGGAGGAATTCGAAACCATCGTCTTCTCCATGAACATCGGTGAGATCAGCCCCGTCTTCATGACCCAACTCGGCTATCACATCTGCACCGTCCTGGGGCGCAGGCCGCCCGCATTGATGCCCTTTGACGAAGTGCGAGATGCCGTCCGCCAACGTCTCATCGACGTCCATCGCGACACTCGGTTCACCGCCTTCTTGGAGGAACTCAAAGCCGCCGCTCAGATCGAGGACAGCGATCCAGAAAACCTGTCTCAAGGCTGCGGCCACTGATCGCCACCGCGCGTGTCCATGAACGCTCTCTGTCTGCACGCCCCCCGTCAGCTCGCCCGCATCGAGCTGGCTGAACCCGCCGACCCCGGCCCCGGGCAGGCCCTGGTAGCGGTGCGTCACATCGGCCTCTGCGGCACCGATGTCAGTGGCTACCTCGGCAAAATGCCCTTCATCCAGTATCCACGCATCCTCGGGCATGAACTCGGTGTGGAAATCCTCCGCCTCGGGCCCGACGTCGGCCAACTCCAACCCGGAGACCTCTGCGCCGTGGAGCCCTACCTGCACTGCGGCCACTGCCACGCCTGCACCCAGGGGCGGACCAATTGCTGCGAGCAACTCCGCGTGCTCGGCGTCCACACCGACGGTGGCATGGTGGAAAGGCTCCTGCTACCCGCCGCCAAGCTGCACCCCTCCCGCACGCTCACCACCGAGCAGCTCGCGCTGGTCGAGACCCTCGGCATCGGCCGTCACGCCGTCGATCGCGCCCAGCTCGCGGCGGGAGAGGACGTGGTCATTCTGGGCGCAGGCCCCATCGGTCTCAGCGTGCTCGAGTTTGTGCGGCATGGCGAGCGCACCATCACCGTGATGGACCTCAACGCGCAGCGTCGGGAGTTCGTCGCCACGCATTATCCGGACGTTCAGGTGCTGGCCGATCCGCCCGCCGGTTTTCATGCCCAGGTTGTCTTTGACGCCACCGGTTCAGCCCTCTCCATGGCCCGCGCCTTGCACCTCGCCCGCTTCACGGGGCGCGTCGTTTGGGTCGGCATCACCGCCGAGCCCGTCGCTCTGGATGACGCCCTGTTTCACCGCCGGGAGCTGACCCTGCTGGCCAGCCGCAATGCGCTCTCGGCTGATTTTCCCCGCATCATTCACGCCATCGAAACAGGTCAGATCGATACCCGCCCCTGGATGACTCACCGCGCCTCCCTCGCCGATCTGCCTCAGCTCCTGCCCGAGTGGCTCGACACCCCGGGACCCTGCTGGGTCAAAGCCATCCTCACCCCCTGACGCACCCGCCCGCGTCAGCGCAGAAACCAGGCCACCGTCTCCCCCAGGCCCTGCATCACGGAGTACTCACCAGCAAACTCCAATACCCCCTCCACCTGCGACGTATCCGCACAGGAATGGCGGATGTCACCGGGACGAAAATCCCGATAAATCACCTCCTTCACCGCCTCCCCACGCCGCTCTCCCACCAGCGTGCGCAGCGTCTGAAACAGCTCGTTCAAATCGGTCCCCTGCCCAAGGCCCACGTTGAAGGCCCGTCCAAAAGCCGCCGCATTCTCCGTCGTCGCCGCCAGCAGCAGCGCCTGCACGATGTCGCGCACAAAGCAGAAGTCGCGTGTGTTTTTGCCATCGCCATTGATGAACACGTCCTCACCTCGGCTCATCGCATCAATCCAGCACGGGATCACCGCCGCGTAAGCCCCCTTCGGATCCTGACGCGGGCCAAACACATTAAAAAACCGCAGCCCCACCGTCTCCAACCCGTAGCAGGCGTACTCCGTGGCCGCATACACCTCATCGACGTACTTGCTGGCCGCATAGGGAGACAAAGGCCGCCCGATGCTGTCTTCCCGCTTCGTCGGCAGCTCATCGTCACCATACACCGCGCTGGAGGAGGCATAAACAAAACGCCCGATGCCCGCCGCCCGCGCCGCCTCCATCACATGGAGCGTGCCCGTCGCATTGATCGCGTGGCACTCCAGCGGACGATCCATCGACATCGGCACCGACCCCATCGCCCCCAGGTGAATCACCTGCTGCATCCCCTGCACCGCCGCCGCGCAGGTCGCTTCATCGCGAATGTCACCCGGCATCATTTCCAGCCCCGCCGCCGCCGCCGGCCCCAGGATCTCCCGCACCCGCTCCAGATTGTTCGGCCCACTGGAAAAGTAATTGTCCAGCACCCGCACCCGTTGCCCCAGGGACAGCAGTTTTTCCACCACATGAGAGCCGATGAAACCCGCCCCTCCCGTGACGAGCCAAGCTCGGGGTTCACGTTGCAAGGCAGCTTGGATGGCGTGGTAGCGAGACATGACGAAGCGCCGTCCCCTAGCCTCATCGATGCCCCCACGCAAGATTGGCTTTTCCCACAGCGTTGGGAAAAACTCCGCACCTCCTGTTCAACCCCTACCCCTGCCCGATCATGTTCCGCATCCCTGGCGTCCCCGGCAAAGACCTCTGTGACAAGCACCTCGGCGTCACCCGGCGAGACATCCTCCGCGTCGGCGGAGCCTCCATGATGGGGCTCACGCTCAATCAAATCTTCCGCGCCCAAACCGCCAGCGCCGCCAGTGGAGCCGCCGGCCGCCCCGGGTGGAACAAGGCCAAGCACGTCCTCATGATTTACCTCCAGGGCGGGCCCAGCCACCTCGACCTGTGGGACCCCAAAGAAAACGTGCCCGACAAAGTCCGCTCCGACTTCAAAACCATCCCCACCAAGATCCCCGGCGTTCATTTCACCGAGATCCTGCCCCAGCTGGCCAAGGTGAACGACAAGTTCACCATGATCCGCTCCATGAGCTACACGCCGAATGGCCTGTTCAATCACACGGCGGCCATCTACCAGATCATGACCGGCTACACCACTGACAAGGTCAGCCCCTCCGGTCAGCTCGAGCCGCCCAACGCCAAAGACTACCCCAACTTCGGCTCCAACATCATCCGCCTCAAGCCCCCGACGGAGCCCATGCTGCCCTTCGTCATGATGCCGCGGCCCCTGCAGGAGTCCAACGTCGTCGGCAAAGGCGGCACCGCCGGTTTCCTCGGCAAAGCCTTCGATCCCTACACCCTCTATCCCGATGGGGATGACCTCGACATGGGCAAAATGGACCGCATCAAGGTCGATGACCTCCAGCTGCGGCCCGACCTCTTTTCACTCCGTCTCCAACGCCGTGCCAAATTGCGCGACGCCATCACCGCCCAGATGCCCACCATCGAAGCAGCTGTCAAAGACCTCAGCCTCGACAGCTACTACGATCAGGCCCTCAGCCTCATCGCCAGCGGTCGCGCCCGGGACGCCTTTGCCATCGAGCGCGAGAAGCCGCAAATCCGCGATCGCTACGGCCGCAACACCTTCGGCCAGAGCTGCCTGCTCGCCCGTCGTCTGCTCGAGGCCGGCACCCGCGTCGTCGAAGTCGTCTGGCCCAAGGTCGCCAACTCCGACAACCACAGCTGGGACCACCACGTCGGCCTCACCAAGCGCATGAAAGACCAATCCGGCCCCATGCTGGACCAGGGCCTCTCCGCCTTGTTCGAAGACCTCGAAGCCACCGGCCTGCTCGATGAGACCCTCGTCGTCGCGCTCGGAGAATTTGGCCGCAGCCCCGAAAAAGGCGTCTCCACCTCCGGCAACAACAACAGCGCCGACGGCCGCGACCACTGGCCCTACTGCTACACCGCCGTCATCGGCGGCGCAGGCATCAAAAAAGGCTACGTGCACGGCAAGTCCGACGCCACCGGCTCCGCCCCCGACGAAAAACCCGTGCACCCCACCGAGCTGCTCGCCACCATTTACCACGCTTGTGGGATCGATCCCGAGACCATCGTGCACAATCACCTCAACCAGCCGCGCGAGCTGGTGAAGGCCAAGCCCGTGACCGAGCTGTTCGCCTAACCCAGGTCGGTCGGCTCCGCCCGTCGTCCGGCATCGGCGCAGGCACCTCTGCCCCACCCACCGCATCCTCCCGACCTCGGGGGACGATGGGCCGTCGTCTGCGCGCAGGCCCCCCGTTTCGCGCTCCTTTTTGCAACTTTCCGAAGCCCAAAACCTCGCAAAATCAAGGGATGCAAACTGTGTTTCTGCAACATAGTTTGCTTTTGGTGCAGACCGCTTGCTTGCGAGGGACGACCCTTAGCGGGACAGTTGGGAGACTTCCTCTTCGCGAAGTCGCCGCCATTGACCTTTGGCGAGGTCTCCCAATTCCAGGGTGCCGATCCTCACCCGCACCAGCCGCTTCACCATCAACTGATGAGCGGCCAGCACGCGACGGATCTGGCGGTTCCGCCCTTCATCCAGGGTGATTTCCAGCCAGCAGGTTTTTTGACCCTGCCGCAGCAGTCGCACCTGTTTCAGCATCAAATCTTCCCCATCGGCCCGAACCGTTCGGCTCAAAGATTCCAGATCCTCGGGTTCCAATCGTCGATCCACCTGGACGTGGTAGGTTTTATCCACATGGGTGGCGGGATCCGTGATGCGGTGGGCCCAGCCGGTGTCGTTGGAGAAAAGCAGCAAGCCCTCACTGGCGCGATCCAGCCGCCCCACGGCGCTGAGATGCAGCGTCTCCTCCAGGCCGTGCAGGCATTCAAACACCGTCGCCCTTCCCCGCTCATCGGCTCGGCTGGTCACCAGACCGCGCGGTTTGTTGAGCATGAGGTAGATCCGCTGCGGCTCCTGCACCGCCACTCCATCCACTGCGATTCGATCCCGCCCAGCCTGCACGGGCTTTTCTGGATCGCGACAGATCCGGCCATTCAGCGTCACGCGCCCCGCCCGCACCCGCTCCACCGCCTGCGCGCGGGAGCAATGACCGAGTTTTGAAAGCATGCGGGCCAGACCTGCCATGAGATCCCGCTTTTAAACCGCAGCCCGCTCTTTTCAAGATCCGCCATCGACTTCCCCCGCCTTTTGGGGACCGAAGATCGGGATTGACTCTGTGCTCCAAGCAAAAAAAGATCCGTGCCTGCAATCATGGAAAATCCTTACGCCCCACCTTCGGTCGATGTCTCCCTCAACCCCGTCTTGGACAGCGAGGCCGAGCAGATCCGCAAAGAACACCTGAAGCACGAAGCCTCCATCAAGGGCATCGGGACGCTTTATATCCTCACCGCCATCATCGTCGTATGTGGGGTGCTTTTCATGAGTTTTGCTTTCTGGTCGGCAGGCGAATCTCCAGACTCAGCCAGCCCTGTTGGTTTGGTGATCATTCTATTGCTCCTCGGAGGCCTGGGGGTTTTTCACTTCATGGTAGGTCGTGGCTTGCGGCAATTGGCACCGTGGAGCCGCGTCCCCACCATTGTTCTATCCTCCATTGGTCTCCTCGGCTTTCCCTTTGGCACCATCATCAACGGCTACTTTCTCTACCTCGTGGCCAGTCAAAAGGGTTCCATGATCCTCAGTGAGCGTTACCGGGAAATTGTGCGCCTCACCCCCCACATCAAATACCGCACCTCGATCGTTGTCTGGATCCTCCTCGGCATCTTGCTATTGGCTGTTGCCTTGATCATCGGAGTGGCGGTGACGACACGATAAATCTGGTCGAACATCAGGGAGACGGTTGGCATTCCGCCGTGAGACGACCAGCCAGAGGGCTTTTATGGAAAAGAATTTACAAATATTGTAATTTCCATATATATTGAGGAGCATGTCCCGCTCCGTCTCCGCAGCGCTTCCCGCCACCCTTTCTCCCGCCTTGAGCGGCGCAGACGGGGCGGCTGCGGCTGTGGATGCCGCGACTGGAGCGGGAGAGCCCGCCAGTCTTTCATCGGCTGACGAAGCCCGCTTCCTGGCCGAGCAACGGATGGATACCCTGCGCAACGCCGCGCTCGGATGCTGGGTGGTCATCGCATCCGTCCCGCTCTGTGCGGTGATGGACGCACTGGTGTACCCTCAGCACTTTCGTCTCTACCTGCTGCTCAGGCTGCTGTGCAGTCTGCTGTGTTTCTTTCTGCTCCTCACGCTCAAAACCCGCTGGGCACGGCATCACCATCGCGTCTTTCCCCTTCTGCTGCCGGCTCTGCCCGCGTTTTTCATCTCGCTGATCATCTATTTGGAAAAGGACCCCGAGTCTGGTTACTACGCGGGATTGACCCTCTGCATGGTGGGAGCGGCTTTTGTTTTTAATTGGTCCATTCGAGACATTGGCATCGCTCTCGCCTTCATTTTCGGCACCTATTTTTGCGCGACCTTGCCGCACCTAGCAGGGGCGGACGGGCTGAGCGGCAATGGGGTGTTTTTGACCAACGTTCTCTTCATGGTGATGACCAGCCTGATCCTGGTCCTCAGCGGTCACCTGCACTCGGGAGCGCGCCGCAGCGAGTTTGCCAATCGCCGCATGATCGAGCGCCAGCAGCAGCAGCTCGCGGAGCGCAATGGGGAGCTGACCGAGACGCTGGAGCGGCTGCATGTCAGTGAAGTGCGGTTGGATCACAACGAGAAGCTGGCCACCATCGGCCGGCTCAGCGCTGGATTGATCCACGAGATCAACAACCCGCTCAATTACGTCAAATCCGCCCTCTACGTGATGAAAAAAAGGGCGCGGAAACTTCCGCCTGAGACCGCTTCGGAGATTCAGGAGATCACCGCCGACGTGGAAGAAGGCGTGGAGCGAGTCGTCGCCATCGTGTCCGACCTGCGCACCTTTGCCCACCCCGAGCCCCGCCGCCTCAGCCCGGTGCGGTTGGCGGAAGCGGTGCGCAAGGCGCGGCGCTTTTTGGGTGCCAGCTTGACTCAGCGCGGCGCGGTGTTGGACGTCGCCGTAGGGGAGGAACACTGCTTTTTCGGAGATGAAGGATTGGTCATCCAGATCATCCTCAACATGGTGCAAAACAGCGTGGATGCGCTGGAGGGGCGGGATCACCCTCGCATCTCCCTGGTGGCGGAAGAAGAGGCAGGAAGCATCCTATTCACGATCGAAGACAACGGCCACGGCATGTCTGCCGAGACTCTCCGGCGGGTGTTTGATCCGTTTTTCACCACCAAAGAAGTGGGGGGCGGCCTGGGGCTCGGCCTCAGCCTGTGTTATCGCATGATGCAGCAGATGGGCGGCGACATCACGGTGGCGAGTCGGCCCGATCAATTCACCCGCTTCACCCTGCGCTTTCCCGCCGCGCCAATGACTCCCACGCCAGCTGCCGCGATCCGCCGCCGACCCGCTGCCCTCCAACCCGCATGACTTCCTCCGCCCTCCAGCCTCCCTTTGCCGTCCTCTACGTCGATGATGAGGTCAAAGCCCTGCGGTACTTCCGTGAGTCTTTCGACGACGAATTCGTCATTCACACCGCCGCCAATGCCTGGGACGGCTACCAGCTGCTGGTGGAGCATGGGCCGCGCATCGGCGTGCTGATCACCGACCAGCGCATGCCAGGAGAGAGCGGCGTGGAGCTGATGGAAAAAGCGCGGCAGCTCAATCCCAACATCGCCCGCATCCTCGTCACCGCCTACGCGGAATATCAGACCGCCGTCGATGCCGTGAATGCCGGCCACGCCTTTCGCTACCTGCACAAACCCTGGGACCCCGAGGACCTCCGCGCCACCATCAGCCACGCCCTGCGGTACTACGAAGCCCTCGTCGAGCGCGAGACGCTGCTCTCCCAAAAGGCCGCGACCCTGCGCCACATGATGATGGCAGACCGTGTCAGCGGGCTCGCCATCCTGGCCGAAGGTCTCAACCACCACCTGCGCAACGCCCTCACCGTCATCCGCGCCTTCATCGACCTCGCCCCCCTCAAGCTCGCAGAGGAAATCGATGGAGGCACGCCTCGGGACACCAGTTTTTGGCGGGACTGGCAGCCTCACGCCCTCGGCCAGGTCGGTCACATCCAGAGCATCCTCGAGCGTCTCTCCACCGCCTCGGAAAATCATCGCCTCATCCGCAGCGATGTCGTCACCGTGGCGGATGTCCTCAGCGAGGCCCTGCACTACTACACGGACGCCCTCATCGATCACGGCATCAATGTCTCCTGTGAGCTAGAGACCGCGCTGCCTCCACTGATCGTGAATCGAGACAAATTCCGCCAGCTCTGGCATCTGCTTTTCACTCAGGCACTCACCGATTTGGAACCTGGGCATGACTTGGAGATCGAAGCCGTCACCGACAGCGATCCCTCGCCGCCCTGGGTCGTGATCCGGGTCCGCGACAACGCCGCTTGGCCCGATCAGCAGCAGCCAGGGCAGTTGTTTGATCCGTTTTTCGTCCGCACCGGGAAGCCCGATGAATTTGGCGTCAACCTCATGGCCTGCTACGTCATCGTGCACCTGCATGGAGGCACGATCGAGGCACGCAGGCTCCACCCACGCGGCATTGAGATCGAGATCCGCCTGCCTACCGAGCCCCCTGCCACCACCGAGCCTGCGGATCGTTTTTTCGAAAAACTGCTGGGTCACGAAGAGCGCTGGAAACTGCGCGAACTGCCCGACGACCCGCCGACGAAAGCGGAGCCCGCCCGCGAAGATCCCGCCTCCGACACCCGATCTTGGGCCTTCGCCCGCTGATGGTTCGCAACGACGGCGAAGATTTCGCCCGCCGAGCGCGTTCCCACGGCATGCGCCGCATCGGACTCCTCCTCTTCCCGCTCCTTTTCCTCAGCCCAGCCCGAGCCGCCATCCCACCGGCCAGCTTCGACCTCGCCGCCATTCGCGACACCCACACGCTGGAGACCGAGGTCATCCAGGGATGGCAGCCTGCCAAAGGCCAGCCCGGCATCCTGCAAAAGCTCGTCACCATCACGGTGTGCGAATGGTGGCCCGGACAAAAAGTGCGCATCCCGGTGACATTTTGCGTCCCAACCAAAGGCGGCCCTTGCCGCAACGTCATCGTCGCCAACGCCGGTCTTCAGCCCCGTCCTGCCCTGCCTCATGGAGCCATGCTGAAGCTGCTGCAGGACCATCAGGTCGGCATCGTGCTCGCTGGCATGGGCACCATCGACGCCATGGAGCCAGCTGGCAAACTCCACCTCGGCATGAAGGAGCAGTTGCTCAAGACCAAGGACCCACGCTTCACCCCCGCCTGGATCTGGGGCATGAGCGACATGCGCGCGCTCACCGCTGCGGCGGCGGAACTCGAACACTTCCGCCCCGTCCGAGTCCTCGCCACCGGCGGTTCGAAGCGCGGCGTCGGAGCCGCCATCTGTGGCATCCACGATGATCGCTTCACCGCCATCCTACCGGTCGTCGCCCCCATCACCGCCAGCCCCGGTGGAGCCTACGTGCGCGGCAGCGCGCTGAAGGATGAAGACGCCCTGAACGCCGCCTTTCTCGCCGACCTCGCCCCGGGACCCAATCCCCTGGGCCTGCCCGCCACCGCCCGTCAGGCCCTGCTGGAGCGCGATCAGCGGCGGCGGGATCAAAGCCTCACCGCCGAGGAATGCAGCGCCGCAGGCTGGACCGCCGAGGAGATGACGGAGATGAATGACGCCGCTTGGTCCACCTGCCTCATCGCCCGTCACCTGGATGAAGTCCGCTCTCGCAGCCTCACCTTTTTTTACCACAACGGCACCAACGACAACGTCTGCCCAGGGCTCGCCCAGCTCGGGCGGGAGCACCCCGACTTCCCCGCCTACCTGCTCCCCGGTGGCCAGCACGGCGGCCCTCAGGCCAGTGGTTTCACCCTGCAAACTCCCAGCCAGCGTGCCGCCGATGAAAACCTGCGCGCCTTTGCCATGCATCACTTCTTCCACAGCCGCCCGCTGCCGAAGACTCCCGCCGTCACCTGCCAACGTGGTGACGCGGGCATCCAGGTCACCGTCACCTTCGCCGAGGGCTCCGAGCCAAACGAAAACACCGTCTCCTGGTGCAGTGACCGGCATCCACCCTACACCCTCGCCGCCGAGTACGATCGTTGGGAGAGCGCTCCTCTGACCCGCACCGCTCCAGGTGTCTTCACCGCCACTCTACCCGCTGAAAAAGGGGCTGTTCACATCGTCACCACCCACACCGACCAGACAGCGCGTTTGCCATTCCACTTTTCCTCCCCCTACCTCATCGTCGAGCCGGAGAAAAAGTGAGGTCAGGCCACCACCGCCGCGTCAGACGGTGCGGATGCTTTTTTCCCCTCTGCATCGGACGCTCCCGCCAGTCCGTGGAACTCCAAGAAGCGCTGATACGCTGCGGGGTCCATGTAGCGCCGCAGCAGTCGCGCATCCGCCGTCTCCAGCGCATGCACCATGAAGGCCACCACCGCGCGGCTGTGGGCCGTCCACACCCCAAAGGAAACCAGCCGAGCATTCATCCTCAGATAGTGGCGGATCAGCACCGGCACGCCTTTGCCGGACGGCTCCAGGCTGGAGACCAGCTGATTCACATCGTCGATGTCATGCACATCCCGCAGCAGATCCGCCGTCTCCGCCGCTCCGAACTGCGAACCCGGCAGCGGAGACTTCGAGTGTACCCAGGCCGCCGTCTCCGCTTCACTGTGATGCGTGCGCAGGTAGTTCACGATCAGCGCGCGGGATGCCGCGCAGTATTCATCTCCCTGGCTGATGCCCACCGAGCCAAACAGCTGCCGGTAGCGCGGATTTTTCCCGATGAACGCCAGGATCCCGCTCCAAAGCAGAATCAGGGAACTGTAGCTGCGCATGTAGGCCGGGATGATGTAGGACCGGCCCAGCTCCAGCCCCATCTTGCGAAACCGCTCCAGCAGCGGCTCATCAAAATCAAACAACCCATTGCACACCAACCCTTCCGGGCCGTGCTCTGCCAAAATCTCATCCGCCCGTCCGAGTCGGTACGCCCCCACCACCGCGCGATCTTTGCGATTCCACACGAACAAATGGTCGTAATAAGCGTCCGCCGCCGCCAGATCCTCGGGCTCGCCCGTGCCTCCACCCGCGAAGCGGAAGCTCTCCTCCCGCCCGCGGCCGATCTCGTGGATCAGGTGCGGGATCTGGGATTGAGAGGCCACATACACGTCGCAGTCCCCTTGGGAATACAGCTTCGCCTCGGCTGGCAGTGCCGCCAGATCCGCCTCCAACTGCTCCGGCGGCAGCTTCTCCGCCAGCGGTTTGAAGTGCGCGGGCAGCCCCCGCTTTGACGAATCGCCCGTCATCTTGGGGCGATGCCGCAGGATGTACGTCGCCGTGCGCAGGTAGCCGATGCGCGCCTCGTCGCTCGCGAAGCGGGCCAGCCGCGCCGCCGGGATCGGCGTGCCCACCCGCACCTCGATCGGCACACCACTGCGGCCCCGGTTCAGATACTCCCGTGGCAGCAGCGCCGTGCGCAGCGCAGAGTGCCACGCGCCGACCGCGCAGAAAAAGTCGCTGTTTTGGTCATTGATGAAAATGGGCACCACCGTCGCACCCGATTTGCGGATCAAAGCAGCCACGTGAGGCACCCAGTCGGTGTCGCAGATCTCACCGCGCTCCTTTTGAAAATGGGACACGCGATTCCCCGGAAACACACCCAGCAAGCCGCCGCCTTTGAGGTGCTTCAGACTCTCCCGCAGTGGCGCGATGTTTTGCGCCGTCGGCTTGTCATGGGCAAAGGGATCCACAAAAATCATGTGCCGATCCAGATGGCGCACCCGCTTCAACAGGTAGTTGGCCATCAACTTCGCGTCAGGTCGGCGGCGCAGCAGCAATTGACCGAGGACGATGCCATCCAGCCCTCCCAGCGGATGGTTTGCCACCACCACCACCGGTCCCGTCAGCGGGATGCGCCCCAGGTCCGACTCACTCACCTCGTAGCGACAGCCCAGATCCTCCAGCGACACATCGAAAATCGTCTCCGGCGTCGCCCGCGCAGCCACCCCCGCGTAGTAGGCGTTTAAATCATCGATCTTCAGCAGCCGCCGGATCAGCGGTCCCGCCACAGGCATCAGCAGCCGCGCCAGAGGATGGTTGACCTTCGAGAGGTCAACCAACGGCGGATCAGCGGGAGAATCGGCACTCATAGGGCGGACAAAGCCGCGCCCTCATAGCGAACGGCGCGGGTAGAACCTTGGTTTCTGACGCCAACTCGCTTCCCACGCAAGTCCGATTTGCCCCAGCGCACCCCTTTTC
>JAGRPD010000374.1 GCA_020439875.1 Verrucomicrobiales bacterium | reverse complement strand
CCTAGCAGCCTGTCGGACTTGGGTTCATCGCTTCGCTAATTGAGGCTCGTTGGGTGGCATTCCGTGACTGGGCGGGAGTTTCGCTTTTCTTGTTTCAGGTGCCCGGAGAGGGGACTTGAGCCTTGGCGGGTCGGCTTGAATGCCTCAGACGCCCCCAAAGTTGGCCGAAAGGGGGGCTTCACGCCTCTTTGAGTCCTTTCTTTAGGTTGAAGATGCGCTTGAGGTTGTAACTCGTGCTCACCAAGGTCCATTCCAACGTCGCTTTCTCAAGTCCACGCAGCAGGAAGCGTCGGAACCCGAGGGCTTCTTTGATGATGCCGAAGACGGGTTCAACGGTCTGTTTGCGCAGCTTGTAGCGTGCTTTGCCTTCCTGGGTTTCCAAACGATGCGCCATCACCTCGGCCACTGGCGACCCTGGCGGCGGAGGGGGAGGATCGGGCCGCTCTTCGAGCTGGCTCACGCTGCGACCGTGGCTCTGTCTCTTCACCGCGGCATAGATTTCGGGGCCGTTGCCTTCGTCCTCCACGGCGGCGACGGCCTTCTCGCTGTAGTAGCCGCTGTCGACCAAGGCGACGGCGACTTCGCCGACGACGGGGCTGACCGCAGCCAGCGCGGGTTGCAACTGTTCTTTGTCGTTGGGTGTGTCACTCACGTGCGCTCCCACGATGAGCATGCTCTCTACTTCCACCGCTGCTTGTGCGTTGTAGCACTGCTCGAAGCTTCCCCTTTGTTTCATGATCCGGCTTTCTGGATCGGTGAAGTTGTATTGATCTTTGGGGCGCGGACCTTCCTCCGGCGGCTTGGGTTCCTTGCCGCGACTCTTCTTGCCACTTTCTTTTTCTTTGGCCTCGCGGGCAGCAAGTTTGGCTTCGTATTCGGCTCGCTCGGTCTCAAACCGTTTCTTGGCCCGCTGCTCCATCGCTTTCTTGGCCTCTTTGAGCTTGGCGATGCGGTCTTCCCGGCGCTTAATTTCATCCGGGATGCTCAACCCGTCCTGAAGCGGGGTGCTGTCCGCCTCTTCGGCTTTGGCAAGGAGTTGCTCAATCTGTTCCTCGGCGAGTTTCATCTGCTTCTCGAGGTGTTCGTGGCTCATTGCGCTGTGCTTGCTGGCGTTGGCCAGAATCTTGGTGCCGTCCACCGCCACGGTGAGGTCTCCCACCTTGAGAACCTGGGCGTTGGCCGCAAGCTCCAGCACTTGGTGAAAGGCGCTGCTGAGCAGTCCTTTGTTTTCGCGGCGGAACTTGCAGATCGAGTCGTGGTCCGGGTGCGTGTCGCCACAGAGAAAGCGCACGGCCACGTTCTCGTAGGTTTGGCACTCGATCCGGCGGCTTGCAAAGGTGCCGGTGGCGTAGCTGTAAATGAGCAGCCCCAGCATCATTGCAGGCGGATACTGGGCCGAACCGGTGCCGCGTGCATTGACACGCGCGGCAGACAGGTTCAGGGCGTCCACCGCGTCGATGATGAAATGGACCATGTGATCGGGTTTGACCCAGTCCCTCAGGTCTGGAGGAAGCAAAAGCTGGGTGTCCCGATCCACATTGACGAACTTGGCGGCCATCCGCAAAAAGTATCCCGCCACCGAACGTTGTCATTCGAATAAGTCCGACAGACTGCTAGGCGCGCGGGATGCGGTGGAATACGTCATCGCCGTCGATGTGGCGACGGGAAAAGAAAAATGGTCGGCTGAGGCAGGACCACTTCTCACCAACAAATGGGGTGGAGGACCGCGCTCCACGCCCACCGTGGTGGGAGATCGCGTGTTTGCCATGTCGGGCCAGGGTCATCTGGTGTGCCTGATGGCCGCCAGTGGTGAGCGCGTCTGGGAGGTCTCGATGAAGGACCTCGGTGGAGCCGTGCCGACCTGGGGCTACACCGAGAGCCCGCTGGTGACTGGCGACCTCGTCCTTTGCACCCCGGGAGGCAAGCAGGGCACGCTCGCTGCCATCAACGCCGCCACTGGTGACGTCAAATGGCGCAGCACCAGCTGGGATGATCCCGCGCAATATGCCTCCGCCATCACCGCCGAGATCAGTGGAACGACTCAGGCATCCAGCTCACCATGAAACACGTCGCCGGGGTGGATCTGCGAGATGGCGAGGTACGATGGAAGATTCCTTTTCCCGGAAAAACCGCCGTCATCCCGACGCCCATCTTCCAAAAGGATCAGGTCTTTGTCGCCGCCGGATACAAGGTCGGCTGCCTCTCCGCACGGCTCGGGTTTGAAGACGAACCGCAGGTGCTCTATCAAAACACCGACATGGTGAACCACCACGGCGGCGTCATCCTGCATGGCGATCAGCTCTACGGTTACTCCGATGGCGGTGGCTGGACCTGCATGGAGTTTGCCACCGGCAAGGTCGTCTGGGCAGAGAAAAAAGCACTCGGCAAAGGAGCCATCCACTACTGCGATGGGCGCTTCATTTTGCTGGAGGAATCCTCCGGCACCGTGGTCATGATCGACGCCAGCGCCGACGGCTGGAAAGAGCGCGGCCGGTTCGTGCTCGAAGCCCAGAGCGCCGAGCGCAGTCCTCAGGGGAAAATTTGGACGCACCCCGTCGTCGCCAACGGCCATCTCTACCTGCGGGATCAGGAACGCCTGTCCTGCTACGACGTCAGCGCGCCCTGACGGGACCGCGCTTCGCAAAATCGAGCGGCGAGCTGGATCCGCTTGTGAGAGGCTCCCCGTATGACACCCCTCCTGCTCCCCGCATGGATCCGCCGCTTGATTGGCTGGCTGATTCAGAGGCTGTTCAGGCAAAACTCGAAAGGCTCCGGTCCACTGACGTGTCCGCAGTGCGGTCAGGTCCTGCGCCACCTGCCACCCATCCAGCCTGAGGCGCTGTGGGACACGCGGGTCGATTGTCCGAGCTGCTCCTCCAGCTTCTCGCTCCTATCCATGTCGGCGGTGGAAAACAAGCCGGAGCGCCGACCCATCGCCACCCGGCCTACCCACACGACCATCACCGAAATCAAGGACCAGGGATCGCGATTGTGGAAAATCCCGGCCAAGCGCGGCTGCAATTTCCTCTTGGTTTTCGCCACCTTATGGACGCTTTTTTCCAGCCTGTTCCTCGGGGTCGCTTTGATGGGAAAGATGGAAGCCGCCTCGTCCCCATGGATGATCTGGCTGTTCCCGGGCTTCTTCATTGCCATCGGCATCGGCCTACTTTACGCAGGGCTACGGATGAGCTGGACCGAGCACTGGCTGCTCGTCACCGATACGCACCTCGTCCACCAGCTTCAGTTTTTGGGGAGAGGAAAACGCAAAAGTTTCGCTCGTGCGGGCGTCCGCTCGGTCGAGCTGGTGGTGTTTTACGGGCAAAACTACAAACCCGTTTATGGGATCGAGATCCGAGCCGCCGAAGGCAAGATCCGCTTTGGCAGCAGCCTCACCATGGACGAAAAAGCCTGGCTCTGTGGTGAAATCCGCACGGAACTGGGCCTGACCGATCCTCAGCCTTCGGAAAAAGACGCTGCCAACGCCGAACGTCCCTCTCAAACAGCCCCGCCCACCGCCGTGGACTGGCAGGTGCAGGATGGGCACGGTCAGATCGAGATTCAGACCGCCGGCTTCAAAGCCGCGAAAATCGTCCTCGTGATTGCACTGTTCATGGTCGTGATGATTGGTTTCATGATGTTCGCCGGGTCCGATTTCGGCATCGATGACAATCCCGTCTTTCGAACGATCGGTTTCGTCTCCTTTCTGTTTTGGTATGGAGGACTGAGCATTCTGCTTTCCATCGTACTGATCATCGCTTGGCTGGCGGTGCGCCTCCTGAGGTGTCAGCAGCGCCTGCGCGTGACCGCAGATGGGGTGGTGTTTCAGCTCAGGCAAGGCCAACAAACCGTGCTCGAAAGAAAATGGCGACGAGATGAAGTGGCTGCCGTGGCAGTGCGCCCCGTGATGGCCTCCCGCAGCAACCGAGGCCCATGGAAGCAAGATTACCGTCTCGAAGTGGTGGTGCCAGATCGCATCGTCGGTATCGGCTGGGGCATTGCATTCACGGAGCTGGAGGCCGCCGCCTGCCGCATCCGAGAGCGGCTCGACCTCCCACAGCCGCCGCCTGAATCGCGATAGCGGATCGGACCATCACCCGAGCCCGCCTGTGCCATTTTGAAATCGGGGATGACCCGGGCCGATTTCCGCCGTATTCTCTCCAAAGCCCCTTTTGCTCCGCCCATGCCCACCGAATTTGACATCGCCTACGCTCTGGAGAACACCCGCGTCTTGCACGAGCCGGATCGCCGGATCGACACGTTTGGTAGTACGGAGTTTGAGTTCAAGCTAGTGAGCGAACTGATGGACGAGGCCGGAGCCGTGCGGGTGCGAGATGGCAAGATCGAAGCCGAGAAGCCCATGATCCTGCGTGCGGACGGCTTCAACGGTTTCGACTTCGAGGGGTTCGGACCCGAAGCGGAAGGATTTGGCCAATTTCTGCGGGAGAACCTCCAGCATCTGGCGGTGCTGAAGTACGGCTTTCGTTTCCGCAAAAACGACTTCAGCGAGCACCTCGTCCATGAGCCTCTGGACGCCGTCTGCGGCAAGCTGGTGGACGAGACCCGTCAATCAGGCAATCCCAAACTAGCCATCATTCAGGGCGTCGATGACACTTGGGAGGTGTGCCTGCTGAAGTTCACGGTCGAGATGATCGAGAAGTCCCAGGGCATCAATCTTTTCGATTTCAAGCGGCGGGGATTGCTGTAACCATCACCCACTGGCTACCACCCGAAATCCATGGCCAAGGCACAGTTCAAACTGCTCATCTTCCTCCTGACCGTCGGCCTCATGCTGGGCTCCGTGGCCACGGCGGTGTGGTTTTACGTGCGTGTCATTCGGCCAGAGTGGGAGGTCCAGGAGGAAATCGCCAACCTGGAGAGTTCCAATCTGCCGCCCGTGGATCCCGGTGCACGCCGATTTGACGCAGCGGTTGAACTCATCCGTGAAGGCAAGCTGGAAGAGGGTCGCGAGGCGCTTTACAAGCTCGTCGCCCAATTCAAACAATCTCCCACCGTCCCAGAAGCCAAGCGCATCATTGGGGAGATGAATCTGGATCGCTTCTTTTCCCCCACCGATCTCACCTCAAAAATCGAGCACACCGTCCAGCCCGGAGATTTGC
The DNA here is from genome assembly GCA_020439875.1 of Verrucomicrobiales bacterium. Taxonomy (GTDB): domain Bacteria; phylum Verrucomicrobiota; class Verrucomicrobiia; order Verrucomicrobiales; family Verrucomicrobiaceae; genus JAGRPD01. The sequence goes on along the minus strand of JAGRPD010000374.1, from coordinate 1,655 downwards.
TCAGCAAGATCGCCTCGAAATACAAAGTGCCGATGGACGCCGTCACCCGCATGAACGGCCTGCGCAGCGAGACGATTCACATCGGCGATCACCTCGTCATCCTGCCGCTGGATTTCGACTTCGTAGTGGATGTCTCGGACAAGACCGTCGTCGTGCTGCGCAACGACCGCTTTTTTGCCGAATTTCCCGCCGTGGACGTTCGGCTGCCACCGGGCTTCCGCGTGCCTTCGGAAATGAAGTTGGGCGGCAAGTCGGCCACCGTCGATGAAAAGTCCGTGTCCTCCTTTGATCCGCGTTACCCGATGGCGGACAAATGGGTGCCTGGAGAGAAGGCGGGAGCCCTGTTCCGCCCTGTGCCGCGGGCACGCGTGGTGGCCGAGGATACGCCGACGACGCCGGCCAAAGCCGAAGGAGCCGAATCCGGCATGGGTCCACCCCAGGAATACGGCATCTTCCTGGCGCGAGAGGATTTGGAGGAGATCTTCGCCCTCGCTCGGCAGGGGGCAAAACTCCGGATTGTGAATTGATTTTCAGCCTGCCATGCGGAGGGTGCCGCAGGCAGGCCCGAGAGCTGCCCTTTTTTTCATCATGAAGCCAAATTTTGAATTCGAGAAGCCCCTGGTCAAACTGCGGGAGGAGATCGAAGACGCACGCGCCAAGTTCGAAGCCAAACCCAGTGAGAAACTGGAGGCAAAAATCGCCGAGATGGAGGCGCGGCTGGCCAAGCTGCAACAGGAGATTCACGCCAACCTGACCCCCTGGCAGCGGGTCCAGATTTCCCGCCATATGAACCGGCCCTACATGCTGGATTACGTGAAGCTTTGCTTTGACGAATTCGTCGAGCTGCACGGAGATCGCCACATCGGTGATGACAACGCCATGCCCGCCGGTTTTGCCACCCTCGGGGGGCGGCGGGTCATGCTCGTCGGCCAGCAAAAAGGCCGCAACACCAAGGAGAACCTGCTGCGCAACTTCGGCAGCGCCCACCCCGAAGGCTATCGCAAGGCACTGCGCCTGATGCGCATGGCGGAGAAATTTCAGATCCCCGTCGTCACACTGATCGACACCCCAGGAGCCTTCCCCGGCATCGGTGCCGAGGAGCGCAATATCGCTGAGGCCATCGCCTTCAACCTGCGGGAAATGATGCTCATCCAGACACCCATCATCGCCGTCGTCATTGGCGAGGGCGGATCCGGCGGAGCCCTCGGCATCGGCGTGGCGGATCGCGTCCTCATGATGGAGAACGCCTACTACTCCGTCATCAGTCCCGAAGGCTGCGCCGCCATCCTCTGGAAACATCGCGAGCATGCCCCCGAGGCCGCACAGGCTCTGAAGCTCAGCGCGCCCGACCTCAACCAGCTCGGCATCATCGACGGCATCATCGAGGAACCTCTCGGCGGCGCGCACAACGATCACCAAGCCGCCGCGCAGGCCCTCAAAGACGGCATCCTCAAAGCCCTCGCCGACGTCGAAGCCCTACCCCGCAGCTCTCTGCTCGACGCGCGTTACGAGAAGTTTCGCAAGCTTGGCCAAGTGGAAGGCGGTTGATTTTTCGCAACCGCCCCGCGCGCGCCTCACGGCTTCACATCCAGCAGTGAGGGCAGATGGGAGAGCGGCCCTCCACCCGCCGCTCCGGTGCCCAACTGCGCACCTGA
>JAGRPD010000373.1 GCA_020439875.1 Verrucomicrobiales bacterium | reverse complement strand
GTATGGCCTCACTGCGGCCATCTCCAGGGGGCGGCGGAGCGGAGATCGCTGCGGATTTTGGTACAAATTTGAAATTTGCTCGATTCTTTCTGAACGCGGGACCCCCTTTGGGCTGTCTGCTATGGGGTACTTTTTTGCCCACCCACCATGTCTGTTCGTCTCGATCGCTTTCTCTGCCTGCTCGGCGCTGTCCTTTGGCTGCTGCTGACGTTGGTGCTGACGTGGCGTTGGGTGGGGTTTGGAGCGGCCTACCTGGAGCGGCCTGTCTTGTCCGCCGGAGGGTTGGCTATGGGGTTTTTCCTGGTGTCGCGCAGTCGCGGGGGGTGGCTGCTGCGCACCTGCCGCACCCTTTCGGTGCTCGGCCTGATGCTGGGAGCGACCCTGGTGGCGGCGGAGCTGGGCTGCCGTCTGCTGAAGCTAGACTTCAACGAGCTGCTCGGGGTGCGCCAGCGGCAGGCGGCGTTTCCGATTTACTTCCAGATGCCGAGACATCCATCAGGCACGGTGTTTTTCACTCGCCCGCCTGAGGCTACCTGGACGGGGCAGCCTCTTACGCGCTTGCTGGAGCTGAATCGCTCAACCGATGTGGATTACACGGATGAGGTGGAGGTCACCATTGCCTACGATGACCAGGGCTTTCGTCGGGTGCCGGACCAAACGGACTGGGACGTGGTGGTGGCGGGAGATTCCTTCACCGAGGCGGGCTACCTGCCGGAGGAGAAAATTTTCACCGGTCAGTTGGCGGCGCGGTCGGGTTTGCGCGTGCGCAATCTGGGCATCAGCGACACCGGAACCTTCAGCCACGCACACTACCTGGAGGCCTACGGCGCGGCCCCGTCGGCGCGGCAGGCGGTGCTGGCGTTTTTTGAGGGCAATGACTTGCAGGACAACGCGCGCGAGGCGGAGGACCTGCGCCGCTGGCAGGAGCAGGGCGTGAAGCCGGATCGGGAGATCCACCCGGAGCCTTCTCTGTTGCGAACGCTCTACCATGCGGTGCGGGATTTTTCCAAGCTGCGGCTTCGCCCGCGCAGCTTCGCCAATGCTGACTTCACTGACGCCCAAGGTCGCCAGATCCCCCTCACCATCGCCGACGCGCCGCCCGCCGCAGCGGAGATCCCCGCCGAACAGGCGGCGGCCTTGCGCGAAGGCCTCGACCAGTGGGTGGCCCGCTGCCAGGCAGCCCACCTCGAGCCGAGCCTGCTTTATTTGCCATGCAAACGCCGCGTGCTTCACGGCTTGATGACGCCCCGTGGAGACTACCCGCAGCCGGAATGGGAGTTGGGAGATCTGCCCGCTCATTTGGAGAGCTTGTGCGTCGAGCGGGGCATCAAATTCATCGATGCCACCCCGGCTCTGCGCGCGCTGGCCGAACGGGGGATTCTGCCCTTCAACGCCATTTTTGACACCCACTTCAATGAGGCTGGTCACGCCGAGGTGGGGCGTCTCCTGGCGCAGGAGCTGGTTCCGCCCGAATCGGGCGTGATCCTGGCGCGGCCTTGAGCCAGCGTTGAGCCGATTTGGACGCGCCCCGTCGGATCCGCAGGGGAGCGTGGACCGATCTGGGGGGCAGATTGGAAAACGCAGCCTCTGAGCTGCGTAAAAAGTCCCACCATGCCTGCCGACTCCACCGCTCTCTCTCGCCGCGCCTTCCTCCGCCGCAGCACTGCCGCCACCCTCTCCGTGGGTGCTCCCGCTCTCGTCGTAGGGGCGAGCCCCGAGGCCAAAATCCTCGACACCAAAGTCATCTCCTGGCAGCCTGAGTATTACCACGGCTGGCCCACGGTGGCGCGTAGATCGAATGGAGAACTCTGGGTCAGCTGGTCTGGAGGCCGTGAATCCCACGTCTGCCCGTTTGGACAAGTTTGCGCGATGTCCTCCCGCGACAACGGCGAGACCTGGAGCTATCCACGCGTGCTGCTCGACGGCCCCATCGATGATCGCGACTCGGGTGTTTTGGAAACGGCGAACGGAACGCTCCTTGTGACCACGTTTACTTCGCTGGCCTATGTGTCTTATTTCGAGAAAAAGGCCGCATTTGCGGAACTGAAAAAGGGCGGCTGGCAAACAGAAGGCATGTCACCGGAGCAGTTTGCTGCCTGGAAATCCGCCCATGAGCGGCTCAACAATGAGGAACGACTGGCCGAACTTGGCGTCTGGGCCATCCGCTCCACGGATGGCGGCAAGAGCTGGTCCAACCGCATCCCGACACTCGTCAATAGCCCTCACGGTCCGATTCAGCTCAAGGACGGTCGCCTGCTTTATGTCGGCAAGCAATTGTGGACCGAGGAAAAGAAAATCGGTGTCGCGCAATCCAAAGACGATGGCGAAACTTGGCAATGGCTCGCCGATATTCCGACCCGCGCGGGTGACACCGTCGAAAAGGGATATCACGAACTGCACGCCGTCGAGGCTGCTGACGGAACGTTGATCGCCCAAATCCGAAATCACAATGACGCGAGCAAGGGCGAGACACTGCAAACCGAATCTCGCGATGGCGGCCTGGTCTGGAGCACTCCGCATTCCATTGGAGTCTGGGGTCTGCCCTCCCATCTCCTGCGCTTGAGAGACGACCGTCTGCTCATGACCTATGGCCACCGCCGCGCCCCCTACGGCAATCAAGCCCGAATCAGCACCGATCACGGCAAGACCTGGAGCGGGCCAATCACATTGTCAGCGGATGGCAAAGGGGGTGACCTGGGTTATCCAAGCACCGTTGAGTTGGATGACGGCACCCTCCTCACCGTGTGGTATGAGACGATGCGCGAGTCTCCGAAAGCAGTGCTGCGCCAAGCGCGTTGGAAAATTTGATCACGCCGCCATCGGCATCACCTGCGCCAGCAGCAGCGTCAAGCCCAGACCCACCAGCGCCATGATCGCCAGGATCAGGCTCCAGGTCTTCAGCGTCTCCGTCTCCGTCAGCCCGCTCATCCGCGCGATGATCCAAAAGCCGCTGTCATTCATCCACACGATGAATAGCCCGCCGAACCCGATCGCCAGCGCCAGATAGACCGGATGAAAGGGCAGCGCCGTGCCGTCCTCCAGCATCGCCGCCATCAGCCCCGCTGCCGTGATCATCGCCACCGTCGTCGATCCCTGGCTGATCTTCAGCAGGCTGGAAATCGCGAACCCTGAAACCAGCAGCGTCATCCCCGACACCGCTCGATGCTCCGGGCTGGAAAACAGACCCTGCAGAGCCGCCCCCACCCCAGCCTCCTTCAGCATCGCCCCAAAGGCCGCCCCCGCCGCCGTAATCAAGAGAATCGTCGCCGCACTCATCAACGCCGCTTCCAACGTCGCATGCAGCCCCTCCCTACCTGGGCGACATTGCCGCACATACACCGCCACCGCCGCCAGGGCCGCTGCCAGCAGCGCCACATTCGCATCGCCCATCACGCTCATCGTCGGCCTCAGCGCCACCACCCAGCCCGGTGGATTTTCCCCCGCGCCCAGCGCATTCACCACCGTTCCCAGCGCGATCATGGCCACCGGCAGTACGATCGGCAGCAGCGCTGCCCCGAGGCCCGGCAGGCCACCCTGCGGCGGCGTTTCCTCCTCCGTCAGACCTAGCAGCGGGCGCATCGGCACCGCGTGCCGACGCTGCATCGCATGCGCCAGCCACAGTCCCACCACCGCCACCGGAAAGCCCACCACCACCCCCATCCCCATCATCATGCCCACCTCCACCCCCAGCAGCCCCGCCACCGCCAGCGGACCCGGCGTCGGCGGCACCAGCGTGTGACTGATCGCCGCCCCACTGGAGATCGCCAGGATGCTCAGCAGGTAGTTTTTACCCGTCCGCCGATACAGCGCCCGCGCCAGCGGCACCAGCAGGTAGAAGACCGTGTCAAAAAACACCGGCATCGACAGCGCAAACCCACTGCACATCAGCGCCGCCGGCGCACGCCGCTCCCCAAACAGCTTCAAAAATCCCCGCACAATGCGATCCGCCGCCCCGCTCTCCGTCATGCATTTCCCGATCACCGCCGCGCAGGCAATGATCAGACTCAGCCGCCCCGCCATCCCGCCCAGCGCCTCCAGCACTCGCGGCACCCGATCCGCCAGCTCCCCCGGAGCCAGAAAGCTCACCAGCAGCGCCGCCAGCATCAGAGAAAAAAACGCCCCGATCCGCAGCCGCACGATGCCCGCGATCACCACCACCGTGCCCAGCAACAGAATCAAAAGAGGATGCATGCCCCTCATCCAAACCGACCACCCGCCCCAAGGCAAGACTTCCCATCGCGCCGCCGCCGGATGTCCACGGTCTTTTCATTTGGAGGGT
>JAGRPD010000372.1:1849-2887 GCA_020439875.1 Verrucomicrobiales bacterium | reverse complement strand
TTATTGAGGTTCGAACCCGGGGCGGATCTTGCCATCCAAGCTGATCAGAGGTTGGGGATCATCCACGCGGCCGAGGGGGCGGCAACCGGGTCCGAATTCGCCGTCGCCCAGCTCATCGTTCATGGCTTTGGCGAGGCTGCGCAGGCGGGCGACGACGTCGGCATGCTGGGCGGCGACGTTGCTGGCCTCGCCGATGTCGGAGTCCAGGTTGTAAAGCTCGCCCGACTTGAGGTGGAGCTTCCAGGGGCCTTGGCGGACGGCTTCGAGATTGGGGCCGCGGAAGTAGTGCATGGTGTCTCGCGGTTGGGCGTCTCCGGTGAGGGCGCTGAGGACGCTGACGCCGTCGAGCTTGCGATCCTGTGGGGGCTGGACGCCGGCGATTTCGGCGATGGTGGGCAGCATGTCCAGCATGCCGGTGATGGCGCGGGTCTCGGTGCCAGCGGGGATTTTTCCGGGCCACCAGGCGATGGTGCAGACGCGCATGCCGCCCTCCCAGGTGCTGCCTTTGTGGCCGCGCAGAGGGGTGTTGAAGCCGACCTTGGTGCCGCCGTTGTCGCTGGTGAAGAGGATGAAGGTGTTTTTTTCCAGACCCAATTCGCGCACGGTGTCGAGCACGCGGCCGACGCTCCAGTCCACCTCCTGCGTCCAGTCGCCGGTGAGGCCGTTTTTTGAGGTGCCGCGCCATTTCATGCCGGGATAAAGCGGGAAGTGAACGGCGGTGTGAGGCAGATAGAGAAAGAAGGGGCCGTCCCGATGCTGGCGGATGAAGGCCTCGGCTTTCTCGGTGTAGCGGCGGGCGATGCTGGTTTGGCCGCCCTGTTTGACGCGCTCGATGACGGTGTGGTTTTCCAGGAGGGGGAGGGGCGGCTGATCGGTGCCGCGCAGGCCGGCTTCGTCGCGGGGCTGAGCTTTGGCCTGAGCAGGGCGGGGGCGGATGGGCTCGCCGGGGTTGCTTTTGGCTCCGTCCTCGACGGTGCCCATGTCGTTGGAGTAGGGCAGGCCGTAGTAATAGTCGAAGCCCTGGTCATTGGGCAGAAA
>JAGRPD010000372.1:613-1692 GCA_020439875.1 Verrucomicrobiales bacterium | reverse complement strand
ACGCGCTTGGGGTAGCAGCCGGTCATGAGGGAGGCGCGGGAGGGCGAGCAGACGGGCGCGGCGTAGTAATTGGTGACGCGGCGGCCCTCGGCGGCCATGCGATCGAGGTTCGGTGTGGCGTTGGTCTTCGATCCGTAAGGCCCGATGTCGCCATAACCGAGGTCATCGATGTTGATGATGATGACGTTGGGTTTTTCAGCGGCCAACGCGGTGAGGGGGAGGAGCAGAGCGGCGAGATATCGAAGCATCTGCTGTGAACGGTGGCTGAAAGCTCGAAATCGCAAGGAACCACCGGAGGCAGGCGTGGCTTTGACGGGCGGGTGAGCCTGCGCCAAGCTGGCAAGTCCTCGCAGGCCCCCTCCACCGTATCTCTGAGCATGCTGTTTGCCTCCCTCATTCTCCGGCCCTTGCGACGTCATGCGGTGCGCACGGTGGTGACGCTGCTGGGGGTGGCGTTGGGGGTGGCGGTACTGCTGGGCATCCGACTGGCCAATGAGGCGTCGCTGGCGGGGTTTCGGTCGGCGCTGCAAGCCACATCGGGACGGGCGGCGTTGGAGATCGTGAGCCCGCCTTTGGGGGTGGACGAGACCTTGCTGCGGGGCTGGGTGGACCTGCGGCGCTGGGGGGTGATGACGCCGGTCATTGAGGCGGACGTTGCGCTGCGTGGAGGTGCAGGCGGGGAGGAGGTGGTGCGGGTGCTGGGCATCGATCCGCTGCGAGATCCAGCGGTGCGCGATTACCCGCGAGCGGGGGGAGGTGCCGGAAGCTTCACGGGCATGGAGCTGCTGGCGCTGGTGACGCGGCCCGACCATGTGGTGGTGACGGCGGACCTAGCGCAGGCGCATGGGCTGGAGGTGGGATCGGAGCTGGAGGTGACCATCGGAGATCAGCCCCGGCGGCTGACGGTGGCGGCGGTGGCTGGACAGGCGGGGGCAGATGGGCGGACGGGGCTGCGAGGGGCGCTCATGATTCTGGATCTGGCGGCGGCGCAGGTGCTGCTGGAAAAGCCGGGGCGGGTGGATCGGGTGGAGCTGGTCTTGCATCCGGACGTGGAGGTGGCGGAGGCGGAGGCGGCGCTG
>JAGRPD010000372.1:0-599 GCA_020439875.1 Verrucomicrobiales bacterium | reverse complement strand
GTGGTGCAGCGCCCGATGCGGCGCGGTGAGGCGGTGGAGAAAATGCTGGCGGCTTTTCATTTCAATCTGACGATGCTGGGTGGTATCGCGCTGGTGGTGGGCGTTTTTTTGATCCACAACACCCTGGTGGTGGGGGTGATGTCGCGCCGGGCGGAGATCGGCATGCTGCGCACTCTGGGGGTGACGCGGGGGCAGGTGCTGCGGCTTTTTTTGACGGAGGCACTGCTGTTTGCGGTGGCGGGAGCCCTGGTCGGAGTGCCGCTGGCGCGGGGTTTGGCGGATGGAGCGGTGGCGCTGACGCGGACCACGGTCAATACGCTCTACGTGGCGCAGGAAGCTCAGGTGCCTCCGCTGGCGGGGGCGCACTGGCTGCTGGGGCTGGGGGTGGCTCTGCCGCTGGCGCTGCTGGCAGCGGCGCGCCCTGCGCTGGAGGCGATGCGGGTGCCACCGGTGGCGGCGGTGCGGGGTTGGGAGGTGGAAAAGGCTCGGTCAGCAGGGGGGCGGGCCGGGCGCATGGCTGCTTTGACCTTGCGCAAGGCCTGCGATAAAATGCACATTAACCTGTGCAATAATCGGCGCGGGCGGATCTTCGCGAACCG
>JAGRPD010000371.1 GCA_020439875.1 Verrucomicrobiales bacterium | reverse complement strand
CGGCTTCGCCCAACTACGGTGGACCAGCCTACCTGGGCGATGCCTACGCGCCGTTCTCCGTGACTGATGATCCGAATCGGCCGAACTTCGAAGTGCCGAACATTGGGCTGGCGGACGAGGCGGAAACCCGCCGCCTCAGTGACCGGGTGGCGCTGCGCAAAAGTCTCGACCGCATGGAGCGGGCGTTTGACCGCGAGGGCGAGCTTGGCGCGCTGGATGAATTTGAATCGCAGGCCGTGACCCTGCTGACGAATCCGCAGACGCGGGATGCCTTTGACCTGAACCAGGAGGATGCCCGTACGCGGGATCGTTACGGGCGCAATGCCTGGGGCCAGCAGTTGCTTCTTGCCCGCCGGTTGGTCGAGGCGGGGGTGGAAATCATCACCAGCAATCTGTCGGGTCCGTTGTGCGGCCGGGTCAACAACTGGGATGATCACGCGGTGAATCATCACCAGTTCGAAGCGCTGCGTTTCCGCATGCCGACCTACGACCAGGCGGTGTCGGCCTTGATTGAGGACATCTATGCCCGCGGGCTGAACAAGCGGGTGCTGGTGGTGGTGACGGGTGAATTTGGCCGCACGCCGAAGATCAAATATGACCGCAGCACCGGAGCGGGCAACGCCAGTGGACCGGCGGGCACGCTGCAGCCGGGTCGCGACCACTGGCCGCGCGCCTTCACCAACATCTGGGCCGGCGGTGGTCTGGAGGGCGGTGGACTCATCGGTGCCACCGACAAGCGCGGTGAGGATGTCATCGAGCGTCCCTGTGGGCCGGGCGATTTTCTCTCGACCATCTATCATCATCTCGGCATCGACTCCTCGAAGATCACGATCGAGGACTTCAACGGACGGCCGACGCCCATCGTCAGTCACGGGCGGCCGATTCCGGAGTTGATCGTGTGAGGTGGCGGGGTTTTGCGCAGTGGTTATGCAAAGGCTGTTTGGATGTCGATGGATGGTGGTGCCGCTGGCAGTTGGCTGCGCTTTGATGCTTCGGGCTGAGGAAACCAAACCGCGGGAGGTGGCGTTGCTCTGCGTGCACGGCATCGAGTGCGGCGGCTGTTTTTACAGCGTGCAAATGGCTCTGGCCCAGGCGAAGGGCGTCGAGGAGGCGGAGGTGTTTCAGTCGTTCGAGGATTTCGCGCGGATGGTCTATGACCCGAAGGTGACGACCGAGCACCAGATGGCGGACGCGGTGTACGATGCGATCCAACTTCACGCCGATCCGTACACGGCGACACTGAAACTGCACATTCCGAAGTATGCGGAGCATGCGGCGGCGGTGGACCGTTTGTTTGAGGGATGGAAAGAGTGGGTGAAACTGGAAGTCGAAGACCGCGCGCAGGGAATGCTGCGCGTGCACTTTGAACCGCTGAAGGGTGCCAATGAAGAGGGTGTGGCGCGGGGCTGGAGCGTGGCGCTGCTGGCGGCGGCGATGAAGGCGGCGGGTCCCAATGGTGGTGCGCTGGCGTTTGATTTGCCGAAACCCGGAGAACCAGCGCCATGAGTGCCGCCGCGTGGTCTCGGAGGCTGTGGCGGACCGCGCTGCTGGGCGCGTTCCTGTGTGGAGCGGGGATGGCCGCCGAGCCGGTGAGTTTGTCCGGCCGGGTGCGGCTGGGTGTGCCGGGCCAGTTTGAGTGGGAGTCTTTCAAGGACCATCCGGCGGAGGCGGAGCGCCTGGAGCTGCGGTTTTCATCGGCAAAGAATGCGGCGGAACAGACGCTGCGGATTTGGCAGCGCGATGTGAAGCGGTCCTGGCCGGTGCTGCTCAATGGGAAAAAACTGGGCACACTGACGACTGCGGAATCGGCGCTCGAATGCGTGCTGCCGGTCCCCGCGGATGCGCTGCAGGATGGCGAGAATGTGCTGACGATCGAGCCTCCCAAGGATCTGGATGACATTGAGGTGGGTCCCATTTTTCTGGACGCGCGCCCGGTGGCGGAGGCCATCGCCGGGGCGGAGCTGAAGGTGACGTTGGTCGATGCGGACAGCGACGCACCGATTCCCTGCCGCCTGACCCTGACGCGGAAGGATGGCACGCTGCAGCCTTTGCGCGCGGAGCCGGTGGCGGATGTCGCCGTGCGCGTGGGGGTGGTGTATGCGCGCCAGGGTGCCGCCGTTTTGTCCGCGCCTCCCGGTGAGTACGTGCTGCACGCCGGACGCGGCTTCGAATGGGGCGTGGACCGCGCCGAAGTGACGCTGCACGAGGGTGCCAATGACGATCTTCGGCTGTCGATCCGGCGCGAGGTGGACACCCGCGATTGGATCGCGGCGGACAGCCACATTCACACGCTCACCCACAGCGGCCATGGTGATGCGACGTTGGAAGAGCGCATGCTCACCATCGCGGGAGAGGGCATCGAACTCGCCATCGCCACCGATCACAACCACCACACCGATTACGCGCCAGCGGCGGCTTCGATGAAGGTTTCGGAGGCTTTCACTTCCGTCGTCGGCAATGAGGTCACCACCCCGCAGGGCCACTTCAACGCCTTTCCCATCGAACCGGGTGCCGCGGTGCCGGATTTTAAAATCACCGACTGGTCCAAGCTGCTGCCTGCAATTCGCGCCACGCCCGGTGTGGAAGTCGTCACCCTGAATCATCCACGTGACGTGCACAGCGGCTTCATCCCCCTTGGCGGACTCCAGTTCAATCCGCGCACGGGTCGGCATCGCCAGGATGCGGTGCTGGATCAGATCGATGCGATGGAAGTCATCACCTCGGCGGCGATGCAATCCGACCTGCATCAACTGTATCGTGATTGGTTTGCGCTGCTGAATCGCGGGCACCGCATCGCGGCCATCGCCTCCAGCGACACGCACGATGTCAGCCGCTTCATCCTCGGACAAGGTCGCACCTATGTGGCCGTGGAGGATACGGACCCGGCCCGGATCGATCGCGGGCAGGTTTGGAAAAGCTACCAGCAAGGCCGACTGCTGGTGAGCCTGGGTTTGATGGTGACGATGACGGTGAACGAGCGCTTTACCGTCGGCGATTTGGCGACGGATCTCGGCGAGACGATGGCGGTGGAAGTCGTGGTGCAAGGACCTGCCTGGACGCAGGCGGATCGTGTGGAGCTGTATGCCAACGGCGTGTTGATTCGTGAACAGGCCGTGCGGGATGATCATCGCGCGGGGGAAAAGGCGCGCCTGCGCTGGGAGCTGCCCACGCCGCGTCATGATGTGCATTTGGTCGCCATCGCCACCGGCCCCGGAGTGACCGAACCCTACTGGGAAATCCCGCGCCCTTATCAACCTTCCTCCAAAGCGCTCACCCCCCGCGTGATCGGCTCCACCAACCCGGTGTGGATCGATGCCGACGGGGACGGTGCCTGGCAGTCGGCTTTCGCCATCGCCCGAGGGATCGTCGAAAAAGCGGCGGGCGATCCCGCGAAACTTCGGAGCGCCTTGAAGAATTGTGATTCAGCGGTGGCGCTGCAGGCCGAATCGCTCCTCCCAAAATGACCCGTTTTGTACCATGACTCGATTTTTCTTCGTCGCATTTTTGTCGCTTATGACCGCAGCGGCTTCCCCAGCGGCCAACATCGTCATCATGACGGTGGAGGATTCGAACAACTACGACGCGGTGAACTCGATGCGCGACTTCGCGGAAAAGGAGCTGCGCCCACTCGGGCATCAGGTGACGCTCGTCGAGGGCGACCAACCCAAGCCGAACCACTTCGGCGGTTTGGTGGAGGCGCTGAAAAAGGCCGACCTGCTGGTGGTGTTTGTGCGCCGCCGTTTTCCCGCGAAGGAGGAGATGGCGGCGATTCGCGCGCACTTGAATGCTGGCAAGCCCCTGCTCGGCATTCGCACGGCGAATCATGCCTTCATCCCGAAACCCAACGAGACTGTCGATGTCAGCGAACTCGCAACGTGGCCGGAATTCACCCACGAGGTGCTGGGTGGTGAGAACACGGGCTACGAGACCAAAGGCATGCCGTATTCCGTGACGGTGGCCGAAGGTGCGGCGGGCAGTCCGCTGCTTGAGGGCGTGAACGCGGCGAACATCCGGGGCCACCAATCGCTCTACAAAGTGCTGCCGCTGGCGGACGACGCGGTGCCGCTGCTCGTGGGGGAGGCCCAGGTCGATGCGACGCCACCGCAACCCATCGCCTGGACGCGAAACTACGGAGCCAACCACGCCCGCATTTTCTACACCAGCCTGGGCGCGCCGGACGACATGAAGATCGCGGATGTGCGACGGTTGCTGGTCAATGGCGTGACGTGGACGGTGGCGGAGTGAGTTTGAAAGAGCTGTTGGAAGCACTGGCGCTCGCCTTTCCGCGCGGCATGCTGCATGATGCCTGCTGCCGATGATTCACCGCCTCCCGCCCAGTTGAAGGATTGGTTCAATGAGGCGCGGTATCGGAGTTTGGCGGCGCAGTTGAAGGCACTGGCGGCGGGTTTTGATGAGGACCTGTTTTTGAAACAGACGCTGGAGGGGCTGGAGGCGCGCAGCTTGATGGAGCGGCTGCATCAGGCTGCGGTGGCGGTGGAGGCGGCGCTGCCGGGATCGTATCGGAAGCAGGTGGCGGTGTTGAAAAAGTTGGCCCCGCAGGTGGAGCATGGATTTGTGAGCATCTTTCTCTGCGATTTCGTGGCGACGTTTGGGCGGGAGGACGTGGAGTTCTCGCTGGAGGCTCTACGGTATTTGACGACGTTCGGATCGGCGGAGTTTGCGGTGCGACCGTTTCTCGCTGAATTCCCCCAGCAGACAATGGCGATCGTGCAAGGCTGGGTCGCCGATGAGAACGAGCATGTGCGCCGACTCGCCAGTGAAGGCACGCGCCCGCGCCTGCCCTGGGGCATGCGACTGACTCATCTGGTGCGCGACCCGTCCCCCTGTGCGCCGATCTTGGAGGCGCTGAAAGACGATGAATCGCTGTATGTGCGGAAGTCGGTGGCGAATCATTTGAACGACATCAGCAAGGATCACCCCGAGTGGGTGCTGAAGCGGCTGGAGAATTGGGATTTGAATCAAGAAAGGCAGCGCTGGATCGCACGGCAGGCCTGCCGGACCCTGATCAAACGCGGCGATCCGAGGGCGCTGCGCTTGCTGGGATTTGGCGGAAAGGCGAAGGTGGACGCGGCTCTGGAGGCGAGTCCGCAGAGTTTGCGATTGGGCGATACGCTGGTCTTGGAGGCGCGCATAAGATCCACCAGCCGCTCCACGCAGAGGCTGGCGGTGGACTACGTGGTGCATTATGTGAAGGCACGCGGCGGTGTGTTTGAAAAGGTGTTCAAGTGGAGTGAAATCGAGCTGGCAGCGGGCGCGGAAGTGCGGCTGACCAAGCGGCAAACGCTGCGGGATTTTACCACGCGAAGGCATCACGCCGGCCTTCATCGGGTGGAACTTCAGGTGAATGGACAGAGGCTGGCGCAGGCGGGTTTTGAGCTGCGGCTGTGAGCGCGGAAATGCGCGCTCGCGTGAGTGCGTATTCCTGCCGATGCCCTTCTCGCCCACCCGCCGTCAGTTTCTCTCGACCCTCTCGATGGGAGCGAGTGCCGCCGCGCTCCGCGCGCAGTCTTCGAACCCTGGCGCTTTCCCGCCGGTGCGGGTGATCACGAAGGGGCCGGGGTTCCACTGGTTTGGTTATTACGACAAGCTGCAGTTTTCGCCGGACAATCGTTTCGTGCTTGGCAACAAGGTGGGTTTTGAGCATCGCTCGCCGGTGGCGGAGGATGAGATCGAGGTCGGCATGGTGGACCTGCAGGACGGCGACCGCTGGATACCGCTGGGCAAGACGCGCGCGTGGAACTGGCAGCAGGGCTGCATGTTGCAGTGGATCCCGGGCAGCGCGTCGGAGGTGATCTGGAATGACCGCGAGGGTGACCGCTTTGTCAGCCACATCCTGGATGTGAACACGCGCGAGCGCCGCACTCTGCCCAGTCCGGTTTATGCCCTGAGTCCGAATGGCAAGGAGGCGGTGTCCTGCGATTTCTCCCGCGTGGCGGACTGCCGGCCGGGATATGGTTACGCGGGCGTTGCCGATCCGTTCTTCGACATCATGGCCCCTGAGCAAAGCGGTATCACGCGGGTCAATTTGCAGACGGGGGAAACCACGCTCATTCTCTCCCACCGCCAGCTCGCCGACACGGGCGAGGTGATCGAAAATCATCCCACCTCGAAGCATCACGCCTATCACCTGCTGTGCAGTCCCGATGGCTCGCGCTTCATTTTGTTGCACCGCTGGACGCAGCCAAAGGGCGGGCATCTGACGCGGCTGATCACGGCGGCCATGGATGGCGGCGACCTGCGCATCGTCATCCCGAACGGCTATGCCTCCCACTTCATTTGGCGCGATGCCACGCACATCCTCTCGCAGGCGAAAGGCTGGCTGGGGAATGAGAATTGGGGCGACTTCTTGTTTGAGGATCGCGACTCGGGCGTGGTGGAGGAGATCGGGCGCGGCGTGCTCGACTCGGGCGGCCACCTCACCTACCTCAAAAGCAACGCGTGGATTCTGAACGACACGTATCCGAAAGGCATCCGCCGCTTGCAGACTCCGCATCTTTATCACATCGCAACGAACCGCCGCATCGATCTCGGCCACTTCCCCCAACCGCCGGACTACAAGGGCGAGTGGCGGGTGGACTGCCATCCGCGCGCGAGCCGTGACGAGCGCTGGGTGTGCATCGACGCGCCCGATGGCGCGAAGGGTCGGCAGCTTCATCTGATCGACATCGACGGGCTGCTGACTTGAAGTTCGATTTTGTGGTACCCATTCCCGCGCTGACCGTCACAATCACCGCCATGAACTTGATCCTCCGCATTGTTTTCGTCGTCTCCCTTTTGGGGGCCTGGGTCCAATCCGCCGCCGCTGCCGACATCGTCGTCATGATTGGCGAGGATGAATACCACACCTGGGAGACGCTGCCCGAGTTTGTGAAGACGGAACTCGAACCCGCCGGACATCACGTCACCGTGATTCACGCCGATGCGGAGGACAAAAACCATTTCCCCGGTCTGATCGAGGCGTTGAAAAAAGCGGACCTGCTGCTGCTAAGCGTTCGGCGTCGCACCCCGGTGAAGGCGGAACTGGATGCGGTGCGCGCCTTTCTCAGCGCCGGCAAGCCGCTCGTCGGCATCCGCACCGCGAGCCACGCCTTCGCCCTGCGGCCCAAGGATGCGGCGCCGGATGCCGACCACGCCGTCTGGCAGGACTTCGATCCGGAAGTGCTCGGCGGCCATTACGAGAATCACTACAAGGGAGGGCCGCTCACCCAGGTCTCCCTGGCAGACGGAGCCAAGGGTCATCCGATTTTGAACGGTCTCCAACTCGATGGCTGGACCAGCACCTGCTCGCTGTATCGCGTGAGTCCGCTGGAAGCCAGCGCCAAGCCGCTGCTGATGGGCACCATTGCCGATGAACCCGCCGAACCCATCGCCTGGACACATCGCTACGGTCCGAAGCAAGCGCCCGTCTTTTACACGTCTCTCGGTGGTGTGGAGGATTTTGCGAGTCCCAACTTCCGAGCGCTTTTGCTCCATGGCATTTCATGGGCATTGGATGCGTCGTCTTCAAAGTAGGCGGCGAGTCTTGATTGATTCGATCAAGCCGATGCGGGCTCCCTTTGTTGCCGTCAGCGCTGAATCATGAAAACACTCTTGCTCCTCGTTTTGGCGGCGTTTGTCGCATCGGTCCATGGAGAGGACTCCAAGGGGAAGACGATGGCGACATTCATTTCCAGTTGGGGCAGGCAGGGCGAGGCTCCGGGCGAATTCGACATTCCGATCGGGATCGCCATCAATGGCAGGGATGAAGTGTTCGTCACCGACCACTACAACAACCGGGTTCAGCGTTTTGACGCAGAAGGGAAATTGCTGTCGCACTTTCCGGTCAAACCAAATCCGGGGGGAATCGCGGCGCACGATGGACAGCTCTTCATCACTCACTTTCCTGGGTCGAGCAAAACCAAGGAGACAGTGCCCGACCGCGTGACCGTGTATTCCGAAGACGGTCAATTCGTTCGTGAATGGGGGTCCACGGGAACCGGTGACGGCCAGTTCCATTTTGCGGGAGGTGTGGCCGCAACTCCGACCGGAGAGATTTATGTGGCCGACCAAACCAACCGGCGCGTTCAGGTCTTTGATCGTGAGGGCCATTTCCTCCGCAAATGGGGCGAGTATGGCACTGAGGCTGGCCAGTTCGGCGGCAACACCAGCGCCAAGTCCCGGGTGGGCGGTCCGAATTTCATCGCCGTGGATGCGTCGAGTGATGTGTTGACCACGGAGGCGAGCATGGGGCGCGTGCAGAAGTTTTCCCGCGATGGCAAAGCCCTGCTTGCGTGGGGATCGCTCGATGACAAGCCGGGTGCTCTGGGTGGATTCTTCACCGGCTTCAAGACCAAGTTGATTGGCCCCATTGGCATCTGCATCGATTCGCAGCAAAGGCTCTGGGTATCCGCCGCGAGTGGCCGGGTTCAGTGCTTTCTGCCTGACGGAACCTATGTCGGAGGGATCGGCGAAACACAGGGCACGGAGGAAGGCCGGTTCTTTGCGCCGCATGGCCTCGCCGTGAATAGCCGCAACGAATTGTTCGTGGTCGATTCCTACAACCACCGGGTTCAGAAATTTCGGATCAGACGGGAATGAAAGCTGTGCCGCAGGTGCATCAGGTGGACGGCGAGCATGCCGTGGAGGCGGCGGGGAGGAGTACTGAGGACGACTCGTCCTCAGCGGGGGTGCTGGAGGACGAGTCGTCCTCAGCGGGGGTGCTGCAGGACGAGTCGCCCTCCCTACGTGGGCAGCCAATCGGCGGTCCGTTCGGAAAAGCGGACGCCTGCGG
>JAGRPD010000370.1 GCA_020439875.1 Verrucomicrobiales bacterium | reverse complement strand
GATTTCATCATGTTTCCCGAGCTGGAGGGACAGGTGATCAGTCGCTTTGCGCTGATGGAAAAGAGTCGGCTCATCGCCTACCCCGATGGCGACGTGGAGCTGGTCTTTGTAGAGCTTCCCAAGTTCCAACGCGGTCTCGATGAATTGCGCGGGCTCACCGATGAGTGGCTGTTTTTCGTGGATAGCGCCGCCGACATGGAGGCCGTACCCGTCCAGCTCAGTGAGGTGCCGGAAATCGAAGACGCCTTCGAGATTGCCGAAGCCGCTCGATTGACGCCGCTGGAGGAACATCGATTGGAACTCAAGAACCGCTGGATTGCCGACCAAAAGATGATCCTAGCCATGAAACTCGACGCGGAAGCGCAAGCCAAGCTGGCTGAAGCGCGAGCCAACCTCGCCGAAGAAAAAGCCCATCAGGCTGAAGAGAAAGCGCATCAAGCTGAAGGGAAAGCCCATCAAGCTGAAGAGAAAGCTCATCAAGCCGAAGAGAAAGCTCATCAGGCTGAAGGGAAAGCCCATCAAGCTGAAGCACAGGCTAGCCTTGCTTTGAAAGAAGCCCACCTCGCCAGGGAGCAAGCCAAGCAGGAAGCAGCCAAAGTTCGTGAAGTCTTGCAGGCCACCGCGCGGACTTTGGCCGAGCTAGGTCAAAACCATGCAGCCATTGCGGCCAAACTCAATATCACAGAGGCCCTGGTCTCGGAACTGCTCGAGCCGTGACCACTCACATGCCTCTGGGCTTCATCTGACCTGCGAATCGGGGTGATGCGAAGTCGTTGCATTTTGGGGGCAACCGGC
This sequence comes from Verrucomicrobiales bacterium, assembly GCA_020439875.1. Lineage (GTDB taxonomy): Bacteria > Verrucomicrobiota > Verrucomicrobiia > Verrucomicrobiales > Verrucomicrobiaceae > JAGRPD01. The sequence goes on along the minus strand of JAGRPD010000370.1, from coordinate 2,833 downwards.
CCACGATCTGACCACCCATGGCTCGCAACGCGTCTCTGTTTCTCGCCCTCCGTTATTTGCAACCGAAGCGTTCGTTCGTCTCGGTCATCACCATCATCTCCATCGTCGGCGTCATGCTGGGCGTAGGGGTGCTGGTGGTGGTGATTTCGGTCATGAAGGGGTTCGAGATCGATTTCAAAAAACTGGTGATCGGTTTCGAACCGCATCTTTTGGCGGAACGTTACGCATATCCCCCTGCGTTGGAGGAAACGCCCGAGCAAGACGCGGTTCAGGAGTCCAACTGGCGGGACGTGCTGGAGGCGGTCAAACAAAACCCGGAGGTCACTTCAGCAGCACCTTTCGCGATGGGCATGGTGTTTGCGGAATTCAATGGGGAACCCCAGCCGCTGGAGTTTTTGGCGATCCCCGAGGAAGGGGCCGAGGCATTGGTGACGAAGCTTTCCTCCCACTTGGTGGAGGATGGCGTTTCGAAGTTTGACCTCAGCGGACCCCACATCATCCTCCCGGATCGGGTGGCTACTGCGATCGGAGCGAACATTGGTGACACGATCGACCTGCGTGCCACTAGCAACCTGAAGGAACTCTCAGCCCTGACCCGAGAAGCGGATGAGGCGCAGGATGAGGCGTCCAAAGCGAAGGCGTTCGATCAGATCCGCGAACTCATTCTTCCTCAAGAAGCCACCGTGGTGGGGCTGGTGCGATACGAAACCGCCGGCATGCGAGCTTACGTGCCGCTTTACATGGGGCAGGAAATGCTGGGATTGAGTTCGGACGACCGCGTCTCAGGCATTGGCATGGAATTGAAGGACGCCAATTTGGCGAACGAGGTCAAACGACAGCTGGAAGAGCAAGGAGCCATCCCGTTTGATTGGTATGTGGACTCGTGGATGGACCGCCACCACTCCCGTCTCGCAGCGGTGCAAAACGAGCGCACCATGATGTACTTTGTGCTGTTTTTTGTCGTCGTGGTGGCTGCCTTTTCCGTGATGAACACTACGATCACTGTCACCGTGCAAAAACGGCGAGAGATCGGCATCCTCACAGCTCTGGGGAGTCGGGCCAAACAAATCGTGGGCATTTTTGTGGCGCAGGCCGCGGTGGTGGCGGTGCTGGGGACCCTGCTAGGCCTCGCAGGAGGAGGCCTCGTTTTAAAATTCCGCAATGAAATCCGAGCTGGGATCGCCACCGCGACGGGGCGCGACATTTTTCCGTCGGACATCTATTTTCTATCTTCCATCCCTGCGCATGTGCAGCCCGTGGATTTGGTGATCATCTGCTCTGTCTCAATCGTGCTGTGTCTGTTCGCGGCCTTGCTGCCAGCCGCTGCTGCCGCCCACGTGGATCCTGCCGTCGCCCTGCGGGATTGATGCCTCACTTGGCATCAAAAATGATTTCTCCCGATCATCCAACCTCTCTCCCCTTCTCGCTGCTTCCGAATGCCCATCGCTCCCCCTGCCGCTCCGACGCCGGAGCCCCAGCCACTGCGGGCTCCGTATCGACCGCCCTCCGGAGGATGGGACGAGATGGTGGCAGCGGACGGTTCCGTAAGGCCGCACTGGCGGAGTGTCGCGCCGTTGTTGTCGGCCTCCGCAGCGAGTCAACTCAACAGCCGAGCCGCAGCGGTGCGGCGTCTGCTGCAAGATCACGGAGTCACCTACAACGTCTATGACGACGCACTGGGCACGAGCCGTCCGTGGGAGCTGGATCTCATCCCCCACATCGTGGATGAGGCGGAGTTCCGCCAAGTGGCGCGCGGACTGAACCAGCGCGCGCGCTTGCTGGAGGCCATCCTCTCCGATCTCTATGGCAGTCAGCGGCTGCTGCGAGAAAACCTGCTGCCTCCCGCTCTGGTGTACGCCTGCCCAGGATTTCTGCGTTCCTCGGTGGGGACGAGTCCTGCGGGCGGGCGATTTTTGAATCTCTACGCCTGCGATCTGGCGCGGGATCCTCAGGGCCTGTGGCGGGTGATGGCGGATCGCACGCAGACGCCCTCGGCGCTGGGTTATGCGCTGGAAAATCGGACCATCATCCGCCAGGTGATGGCGGGAGAATTTCAGCGCGCTCAGGTGCAGCGTCTGGCGGGCTACTACGATCGGCTGCGTCTCACCCTGCAGCATCTCTCTCCACAGGGCCGTCTCGGAGAAGCGGGCATCCTCATGCTGACTCCCGGCCCGCGAGATGCGACGTATTTCGAGCATGCGTTTTTGGCGCGGCAGTTGGGTTTCCCCCTGGTGGAAGGGGCGGATCTCACGGTGCGAGATCGCCGGGTTTGGTTGAAGACGCTGGAGGGGCTGAAGCGGGTGGATGTGGTGTTGCGGTTCTTGGAAGATGAATGGTGTGACCCCCTCGAGCTGCGATCCTCCAGCCACCTGGGCACGCCGGGCCTGGCGGAGGCGTGGCGAAGTGGCAGCGTCTCCCTGGCCAATGGGCTCGGCACCGGCCTGGTAGAGACGCCCGCCCTGCACCCCTTCCTCCCGGCATTGAGCCGCGCTTTGCTCGATGAAGAGCTGCTGCTCCCCGGTGTGGTGACGTGGTGGTGTGGCCAGCCGCAGGAGCTGAAGGCCGTGCTGGATCAGCCAGCTCGCTGGGTGCTCAAACCCGCCTTTGTCCGTGGAGCGAGAGATCCCCTATTCCTCGCCGATCTCTCCCGCGAGGAGCTGACCGCCGCCCTCAGCCAACTGCGAGCGCGCCCGCAGGATTGGATCGCGCAGGAGCGCCTCAACTTTTCCACCACACCCAGCCTGACCTCGGCAGGCACCGTGGAGCCTCGCCCTCTGGTCTGGCGCACGCTGCTGAGCGCCACCCAGCGCGGAGACTACGAAACCCTGCCCGG
>JAGRPD010000369.1 GCA_020439875.1 Verrucomicrobiales bacterium | reverse complement strand
CGGCTCTGGAGAGACCATGCTACAAGCTGCCGCGTCGGTGCCCCCTGTAGATGGCCGCATTGAGGCCACCAGCCTTTGAAAACGCGAATGAGCCGCGCTGCCGCATCCCCTCATTCGGTCCTCAAAGCCTCCCCACGCGCTGCGGGTTCAATGCCCCCGCCTACAGGACCAGCGCCCCCATTCTATCCCCTCCAAAATCCCGCGCCTTCAACCCCGTTCCTTCGGCGTTTTGCGGTAGCTCACCCGTTTTTTACCCGCCGGGGCACGTTGTGCCTCATCCCCACCGAGCGCGATCCCGGCCTGGCGTTTGAGTTCTTGAATCTGATCTCGCAGCAGAGCCGCCCGCTCAAATTCCAATTTGCTCGCCGCCTCCGCCATCTCTGCCTCCATCTCCCGGATCACCTCCGTCACCGCAAACTCCCCGCCCGTCTCCCGCACCACGCTCTCCTCCACCTCCCGCGCCTTGGTGAACATCTGCAGAGACTCCTGCACGCCCCTGCGCACGGTCTGCGGCGTGATGCCGTGCTTCTCATTGTAGTCCATCTGCACCCGGCGGCGATAGCCACTCACCGCCAGCAGCGCCTGGATGCTCTGCGTTTGCTGGTCGGCAAACAGCACCACCTCCCCATTGACATGACGCGCTGCCCGCCCGGCGGTCTGGATCAGCGAAGTCTCACTGCGCAGAAAGCCCTCCTTGTCCGCATCCAGGATGCACACCAGACTCACCTCCGGCAGATCCAATCCCTCCCGCAGCAGGTTGATACCCACCAACACATCGCAATCCCCCTTGCGCAAGGATCGCAAAATCTCCACCCGCTCAATCGCATCGATGTCGCTGTGCAGATACCGCACCTTGAGCCCGATCTCCCGCAGATAATCCGTCAAATCCTCCGACGTCCGCTTCGTCAATGTCGTCACCAGCACCCGCTCTCCCTTTTCAATGCGTTGACGGCAGAGTTCGATCGTCTCATCGATCTGCCCCTTCAGCGGACGCAAGGTGATGACTGGATCCAGCAGACCCGTGGGCCGAATGATCTGCTCCACCACCAGGGCTTTGCCCGGTGTGCTCACATCAAAACTCTCGACCGACTGACCGCCTCCCGATACCCGGGTCGGACGCACCGGTTTCAACTCCTCTTGGCCAATCCGCTCCCGCCGATGCGGGATGTAGCCCGTGTTTCCCACTCGGCTGTTTTCCACCTCAAATGGGGCCGGTGTCGCACTGACGTACAGCGCCTGCGGCACCCTCCCCATGAACTCCTCAAACTTCAGCGGCCGGTTATCCAACGCACTCGGCAGGCGAAACCCGTGCTCCACCAGCACCGTCTTGCGCGAGCGATCTCCCTCATACATGCCGCCGATTTGCGGCACCGTCACATGGCTTTCATCGAGAAAAACCAAGTAGTCATCGCGGAAAAAATCCAACAACGTGCCCGGCGTGGAACCCGGTTCACGATTCGTTAGATGGCGGCTGTAATTTTCCACCCCCTGGCAAAAACCCATCTCCTGCATCATCTCGATGTCATACTCCGTGCGCATGCGCAGACGCTGCGCTTCCAGCAGCTTCCCTTCCGCCTCAAACTGCTTCAATCGCTCCTCCAGCTCCTCGCGGATCGCCACGATCGCCCGCCGCATTTTATCCCCCGGCGTCACGAACTGCTTGGCGGGATAAAAGGTGTAGTGCGGCATTTTTTGGGTCACCGTGCCGGTCAAAACATCAATCGCACTGATGCGCTCGATCTCATCGCCGAAAAACTCGATGCGAATGGCTTCGGAGTCGAGATAGGCGGGCACGATCTCCACCACATCTCCACGCACGCGGAAGCAACCGCGTTTCAGCATGATGTCGTTGCGCTCATAAAGCATGTCCACCAGCCGCACCAGCACCTCTTCCCGCGAGATCATCTGACCCTGACGCAGGGAAAACATCATGCCCTCATAATCCTCGGGCGATCCCAAACCGTAGATGCAGGACACACTGGCCACCACGATGACATCCCGCCGACTCAGCAGCGCGCCCATGGAGGAGAGACGCAATCGCTCGATCTCATCGTTGATGCTGGAGTCCTTCTCAATGTAGGTATCGGTGCGCGGGATGTAGGCCTCGGGTTGGTAGTAATCGAAGTACGAAACAAAGTACTCCACCGCGTTGTCCGGGAAGAAGTTTTTGAATTCCGAATACAGCTGCGCCGCCAGCGTCTTGTTGTGGCTCATGATGAGCGTCGGCTTGCCGATCTGCTCAATGATGTTGGCCATGGTGAAGGTCTTGCCAGATCCCGTCACCCCCAGCAGCGTCTGGTGACGATTGCCCGCACGCAGAGACTTCACCAGCTTGGCGATGGCCTGCGCCTGATCTCCCTGAGGCGCATATTCGGTATGGAGGCGAAAGTCGGACATCCGTCTCTCACCTCTGCGCCAAGCCAGGTGCCTTGTCCAGCCTCACCGCGCCTGCACCTTCAGCCATCGGCGCTGAGGGAACCACAAAAGTGCGTCTGCAGGCCGAGTTCCATCATCGCCGCAGCCTTCACCCGCGCTGCGCGCCGCGCCTGCTTGGCGTTGGGCGCGTACACCACCTGGATGTGGTTGGACTTGTGCCGGGCCATCATTTGATCTCGGCTCACGCCCTCCAGCACCGCATGCATGATGGGCCATTGCGGCGTCGTCAGTTGCCAGCGCCGTTCGGTCTCCGCCTCCGGCAGCTTCACCACCTCCGCCACCCCAATGTCGCAATGCAACGCGCCATCCATGACGAAAACTCGACTCCAAACAATCCATCCTGGCTTGCTCACGCCTTTGAGCGAACCTCCACCCAAGCGGAAGTACATGGCAGGCTGCCGCTCCGTCGCCGCGCCTTTCCAGCCTCCGATAAAATGCGCCGGCGGTGCCGCGCCACTGATCAGCAGCACCCACACGTAGCGGCCCTCAAAGGTCTCTCCCCAGCGCAGGTCATGCAGCGTGTTTTCCGGCGGGAAACCCAGCTCCCTCCAGAGGCGATTCGTCACCAGTCCATCGAGACCCGCGCATTCATCCACCTCATTGAAATGCGGCAAGGCCTCCCCTTCAAACAGGATCCGTTTTCCATCCGCCGACTTCACCGGAGGCCGATCCACGTTGTTGAGCATGCCCTCCACCAGATCACTGGCTGGAGCCAAATCCTTCAGTCCCTGCTGGTACTGGATGCCGATGGCAGCGCAGCCAAAATCGTCCGCCAAACGCACCGCAGCGACGTACATTTTGCATTGCAGCAAAACCTGGGGACGAGTCAGCTCACTGGCTTCATCCTCACCCAACTGCATCTTGAGCCCCTTTTTTTTCAGCCAGCCAAAGACCGCCTCCGCATCCTCATCGCTCACCTCCCGCATCGCCGCGTAAAGCGTACTCTGGCTGAGACGCTCTTTGAAAAGCCCTGTCGGATGCAGCAACGCATCGGGAATGATGGCATTGAACATGCCCATGCAGCCCTCATCAAAGACGCCAAGGATCGCTTTGTCCCGCTTCAGTTTTGCCGCCACCTGCTGGCCCAGCGCCACGTCTGCCGCTGACAATTTCAGCCGCGCCACATCCTGCACATGACTCTCATCGTGAGTCACCTTCCCCGTCGTCAACCACTCCCGCAGGCCATCGCGGAAGAAGGCGTCAGCGAAATCCTCGCTCCATAGGGAGGAGTAATTCACACCTGCTTTCGTCAACGAGGCGTTCAAATTCAACAAGCCAACCAAACCCGGCCACTGCCCACTCCAATTGGCCACAGTCAGGATCGGACCGCGATGCGTCGTCAGCCCCGCCAGCACATGATGCGAGTACTGCCACACCGCCTCCGCCACGATCAGCGGTGCATCGGGATCGATGCCGCGAAACACCTCCATGCCCATTTTTTGGGAATCGATGAAGCCGTGCTTGAGTTTTTTATTCACGGCATGAGCGCGCTTCACCTTCCAGCCTTCCCGCTTCAAAGCCGTTTCCAGGGCTTTTTCCATCGCAGCTTGAGCGGCCCAGCACTGTTGATTGGCCGCCAGTCGAAGATCACCGCTGGCGACCAGCAGCACCGTTTTTGCAGGAGTTTTTGTCGTTTTCATGACTTCAATTTTTTGCGACCCGCCAGCACCGTCAGAATGAAACCCGCCAGCAAGATGGTGAGCGTGCCAAACACCGGCACCCAATAATCGTGAAAGTGGCTGCGCATGCCCTCAGGCACGGCGTCCGGTCGCAGGGAGGACAGCGTCATCCAGGAGATGACAGCCACCCCCAGCAGTACACTCAGCAGAGCCACGGCATTCGATGCACGGCTCAGCAGTCCCAGCAAAAACAAACCCAGCATGCCGCCACTAAAGACGCCCGCAACTTTCCACCACGCATCCAAAGCACTCTCCGTGCCGATCATTTTGAACGCCACCATCGTGCCACCGAGACTGAAAACCAACGTCGCCAAGCGCAGCACCCGCAGGGACTCCCGAGGACTGGCCTGAGGTCGCAGGTAGCGTTGATAGAGATCTCCATGGATCAGTGTGGCCGCGCAGTTCACCGAGCTGGACAGCGTCGATTGCGCCGCCGCGAAAATGCCCGCCACCAGCAGTCCCGAGACCCCCACCGGCAACCCATGCTTGATGAAATGAGGGAACACCTCGTCGTTCTTGATCCCGATGGGCAAATCCGCCACACCTGACTGGTAGTAGGCGTAGAGTGCGGTTCCGATGAGCAGGAAGACCGCTGAAATCGGCACGTAGAGCAGCGCACCGAGCCACACACTTTTCGATGCCTCCGCGTCACTCTTCGCCGTGGCATAACGCTGCACATAGCTTTGATCGATGCCGAAGTTTTGCAGATTGATCACCAAACCATAGACCAGCACCGTCCAAAACGTCGCCGTCTGCCAGTCCCACTGAAACGAGCCCAACGAGAACTTCGGGGCCATCTCCGCCGAGAAAAGCTGCGTCGTTCCCCCAGGCAGGCCACTCACCAGCAGCGCCAAACATAACAGCGCGCCACCGATGAGGACCACGCTCTGCACCACATCCGTCCAAATCACCGCCTCAATACCGCCGACAAAACTGTAGAGCAGCACCACGTAACCGGCCGTCCAAATGATCGTCGTCAAACTCCACCCCGTCAGCGGCTGCAGCGCGATCGCCAGCATGTAGGTGATCGTGCCCATCCGGCCCAATTGCGTCAGCAGATAACACACCACCGCATAGGTCCGCGCCCAGGGGCCAAACCGTTCTTCCAAATGCTGGTAGGCACTGACCTGGCCGGACTTTCGATAAAACGGCACAAACCAACGCACCGCCACCCAGGCGGCAAGCGGGATGGAAAGGCTAAACACCAGCGCATTCCAATCCGACCCATAGGCCTTTCCCGGCAATGCCAAAAAACTGATGCTGCTCACAAAGGTCCCAAAAATCGACAAACCCACCGCCCAGCCCGGCAAGCGCCCACCGGCCGACGTGAATTGCTCCGCCGACGTGTTCTTCCTCCCCACCCAAAGTCCCAGCAGCGTCGTCGCCGCCAGATAAACAATCAGCACCGTCAGATCAACGGGCGAGATGGAAGTGGTGGGAGCAGAGACGGACACAATGCCACCGAGCTTGGGCAATCCTGCGCGCAGATACAATCCCAAACCCGTGTCCATCCCACTTCCCGACATGCCAATCCTTGACCTCCGATTTGCGATGCCACCTTGGGATTTGAAGAATCTTCAGCGGTTGGATTCAAAACCCCAACCTCTGGGGCGAAAAAAGCGTCGCCATTTCACCCCGCCTCAATCCCACACGATCAAACCACGTGCCAAGCGACCGGCTTCCAAATCGGCGTAGGCTTCGTTGATCTCCTCCAGGCGATACGTCCGAGTCAGCAGCGTATCGAGATCCAGCCCACCGCGCTGCGCCACATCCAGCAGGCGGATCAAATCCACCCGTGGCCGCATGCTGCCGTAGAGCGTGCCTTTGAAGGTCTTCTCCGCATAGACGAGTTGATTGACATTGATCTCCGCCCGCGCCGTGGCGGGTGTGATGCCCGCCACCACACAGACCCCGCCTTTTTTCACCGCGTCAAACGCCTGCTCCATGGCCCGGGGATTGCCGATCGCCTCCACCGCTGCATCCACACCCATTCCTCCCGCCAGTTCCCGCACTCGCGCTACCGGATCCTCGCACATCGCATCCACAAAATCCGTCGCCCCCAGCTTCCGCGCCACCGCTTCTTTGCTGGGTACCACATCCACCGCGATGATGCGGCTGGCTCCCACCAAACGGGCTCCCTGGATGGCATTGAGTCCGATGCCGCCACAGCCCCAGACCGCGATCGTCTGCCCGGGCTTCAACCCCGCCGCCTCCGTCACCGCCCCCACTCCCGTGATGACGCCACAACCCACCAAAGCCGCCTTCCACAACTCCGTCTCCGCCGCCACTTTCACCACCGCCGCCTCCGGCATCGTCGCCACACTCGCGAAGGTCGATACTCCCGCATAATGCCGGATCGGCTGCCCCGCTGCACTGCGAAAGCGCGTCTGCCCATCGGGCATCAGCCCCGTGAACCGCATCGCCGTGCCCATATCGCACAGAGCTGGTTTGCCGTTCAGACAAAACTCGCAGCGCCCGCAGGAGGCGCGCCAGATGGGAATCACCGAATCTCCTGCAGCCACCGTCGTCACGCCCTCCCCCACCGACTCCACCACCCCCGCGCCTTCATGCCCGGGAATGATCGGACACGGCAGCGGCAGATCGCCCTTCATCACATGCAGATCACTGTGGCAGACACCCGCCGCTTTCATGCGCACCCGCACCTCGCCGGGACCCGGTGGCAGCACCTCCACCTCCTCCACCACCAAAGGTTGACCCAGCTCATGCAGCACCGCTGCCCATGCTTTCAAAGATTGACTCATGCCCGAGCATCACACCGAGAATCCCAGGCTCTGGCAACTCAAAGCTGGCCGTTTTTTTGACAGCAGGCCCGGACGGGTTACACTCCCGGCCCATTTTTAAGCCCCTCTTTTTCTGACCATGTCCTCCCCACAGACCCACGAATTCCAAGCCGAAGTCAAACAAGTCCTCGACATCGTCATCCACTCCCTCTACACCGACCGGGAGATCTTTGTCCGGGAACTCGTCTCCAACGCCGCCGATGCGCTCGAAAAAATGCGCCTCACGCAGCTCACGGAAAAGGAAATCTTCGACTCCAATCTCGATCTCGACATCCAGATCACCACCGACGAAACCGCCGGCACCATCACCATCGCCGATCACGGCATCGGCATGACGCGGGACGAGCTGGTGGAAAACCTCGGCACCATCGCACACTCCGGCTCGAAAGGGTTCGCCGCAGCTCTGAAGGAAGCCGGTAAGGCCAAAGAAGCTCAACTCATCGGTCAATTCGGTGTCGGTTTTTACTCCGCCTTCATGGTGGCCGATGAAGTCAAAGTCTATACCCACTCCTGGCGGCCCGACGCCGAGCACCTCTGCTGGACCAGCGACGGTGCCACCGGTTACACCATTGAGGAAGCCCCCGGTCAGCGCCGCGGCGTGCGCATCGTCCTCAAGCTCAAAGAGGACGCCAAAGAATTCGCTCAAAAGCACCGCATCGAAGGCATCCTCAAGCGCTACTCCAACTTCGTCGGCTTCCCCATCCTCCTCAATGGCGAGCGCCTCAACACCGTCGAAGCCATTTGGCTGAAGTCCAAAGACGAAGTCACCGACGAGCAGTACAACGAGTTCTACAAATTCACCTCCCACGCCTTCGACACACCCGCCTACCGGCTGCATTTTCAGGCCGACGCCCCGCTCGTCATCAACGCCCTGCTCTTCCTGCCCGATACCAACATGGAAGCCTTTGGCATGGGGCAGACCGAACCCGGCGTGGCTCTGTATTGCAAAAAAGTCCTCATCGATGCCCAGCCGCCCAAGCTCCTGCCGGAGTGGATGCGCTTCGTCCGTGGCGTCATCGACAGTGAAGACCTGCCGCTCAACATCTCCCGCGAGTCCATGCAGGACAGCGCCCTCGTCCGCAAACTCGGCAGCGTCGTCTCCAAACGGCTGCTCAAGTTTCTCGACAAAGAAGCGCAGGATGACGCCACCAAATACCAGGCGTTTTACACCAAGTTCAGTCGCTTCTTCAAAGAAGGCGTCGCCACCGACTTCGACAACCGCGAAGCCATCGCCAAGCTGCTGCGTTTCGAATCCTCCATGACCGCCAAGGGCGAAGTCGTCTCTCTCGCTGAGTACGTGGGCCGCATGAAGGAAGGGCAGGACAAGATTTATTATCAAGTCGCTCCCAGTCGCACCGCCATCGAGGAAGGCCCCTATGTGGACGCTTTCAAATCGAAAGGCTACGAGGTGCTCTACCTCTTTGAGACCATCGATGAATACGTCGTCTCCTCTCTGCGGGAGTTTGATGGCAAGACCCTCATCGCCGTCAACTCCGATCAGATCGACCTCGGAGACGACGCCACCACTGAAGGCGAGAGTCTCAGCGACGATCAAATCACCGCTCTCGGCAGCTGGATGAAGGAGAAGCTGGGAGACGCCGTCGAGTCCGTCCGCGCCAGCAAACGCCTCGGCAACAGCCCCGCCCTGGTACTCACGCCCGATGGTGAAATGACCGCCCAGATGCGCCAAATGATGCGTGCCATGAGCAAGGAAGACGAACTTCCCCCCACCAAGGTCATCGTCGAAGTCAACCCTCGCCATCCCATCATCCGCCAGCTCAATGAGCTGCGAGACAAAGATGCCGACAGCGCGGCGCTGATCTCCGAACAGGTCTTTGACAACGCTCTCCTCTCCGCCGGATTGCTCGATCATCCCGAGCGAATGATCCGCCGCACCCAGCAGATCATGGAGAACCTGCTCAGCAAATCCCTCAGCTGATTCGGAAGAGAGCGCGTGCACCTCGAGGCCGATGGGAATCGGCCTCGAAAACTGCGTCCGTGATCCGAAATGGACCACGATAGGGACCAGCCGCCTGCTCAGCCAATCCATTCGCCAAAAAAATGCGGGATTCCTGCCGATCTTCACGCATCCAAGCCCGGTTTGCGGCGTAATTTCAGGAAACATGTACCTCCTCCTCTTTATCCTCACCATGGCCCTCTCCGCGTATGCCGCGTGGCGGGTTCGCAGCACCTACAACCGTTACTCGCAGATGCCGGCTTCTTCGGGACTCACTGGAGCCCAGGTGGCCCGACGCATCCTCGACCTCAATCACATCTCCGATGTCGAAATCGTGTCCACTCGGGGTCATCTCACCGACCACTACGACCCCAGCGCGAAACGCCTAGTCCTCTCGGACGAAAACTACCACGGCACCTCCGTCGCCGCGCTGGGTGTCTCCGCTCACGAATGCGGCCACGCCATCCAGCATCAGCAGCTCTACGCCCCGCTGCAATGGCGCATGGCGGCGGTCGGCATCACCGGCATCGCCAGCCAGATCGTCATGTGGGTGCCCCTCATCGGCATGTTTGGCGGAGCCCTGGTCTGGAAATGGGCCATCATGATCATGGCGATCGGATTCGGCGTGCTGATGCTGTTTCAACTCGTCACCCTGCCGGTCGAATTTGACGCCACCGCTCGCGCCAAAAAAATCCTGGCGCAAACCGGAGCCGTCTCTCCTGGACCCGAGTACGACGCCATGAGTTCCGTGCTCAGCGCAGCAGCCTTGACCTACGTGGCGGCCTTCATCTCCAGTTTGGGTTACTTCCTCTACTACTTGATGCAGATGATGGGCAGCAATCGGGACGATTGATTCCCGCATCTCTGCGGCAAGACCCCGCTCAAAGAGGCGTTTCCCCACCTCTCGCATGACTCTGCCGCGCCTGCCGCTCTGCCTCGCACTTTTCTCCCCGCTCCTTCTCCTCGCTCAGGAAGAGAAACCCGAGCCTGTAGCACCGACGATCGAGCAGCGCCTAGCCGATGCGCCAAAACGCCTGAAGCAGCTCGAAGGCGGGCGGCTCGAGCTGGGCGGGATCATCCTGGATCCCGCCACCCGGCGCATCGAAGTCCCCTGCAAGGTCTTGCACGGCGAGCTGCCCATCGAGTACTTGCTGGTTCAGGAGACGGGCAAAGATCACGAAACCGTGCTCACCACCGCGATCTCTCCGCTGGATCTCCAGGTGGCCCTGCTGCTCACCCATTACACCCCGGGCAGCACCGGCATGTTTCGCCACCTGCCTCAGGGGGAACCGCTGCCCATGCCCGAAGTCGCCCCGAAGACTACCAACGGCCACCGCGTGCAGCTCACCGTGGTCTGGCAGGTGGACGGTCAGGAGAAGCGCCAGCCCATCTCCGAGTGGTATCAAAACTCCGACACCCGCCAGCCCCCCGAGATCGACGCCTGGCTGTTCACCGGCTCCGCCATCGACGCCCGTGGATTCGCTGCGGAAGCCGATGGCTCCATCATCGCAGTTTACGCGGACCGATTGGCCATGTTTAATTCCCCCGCAGCAGGCAACCATCGCGACGACCTCTGGATCAGCCGCCCTGCCGTCATCCCCCCGGAAGAAACCCCCGTCACCCTCGTCATCGAACCCGCCACACCATGAAGCTCCGCGCCCTCACCGCCGCCACCCTCAGTCTGCTCGCATCGGGGTCCGGCCAGGTCCTGGCCCAGGGCACCACTCAGCCCGATCGCCACGCCTCCCTGCGCCAGGAGATGCAGCTCGCCTACCAGCGCGGCCTGGATTTCCTGAAAACCAAACAGGCCGCCAACGGCCAATGGGGCAGCGCCGAACCCGTGGCCTTCACCGGGCTGATCTCCGCCGCCTTTCTGCTGGATCCCGCTCGCAAGCCCGATGCCCCCATCCCCCCAGAGGCCCAAAAAGGCACCGACTACCTCCTCACCCAGGTCCAACCGGACGGCGGCATTTACGTGCAAGCCCGCGCCAACTACAACACCGCGCTGGCCCTCATGGCCCTGCTGCTCAACCCGCAGCCTCGCTACGAGCAAACCCTGCTGGCCGCTCGACGCTTTTTGATCAGCCGCCAGACTGACCTCGATGAGCCAGGGAAAAATGACAACCCTCTGGATGGCGGCATCGGTTACGGAGACGAGCGCGGGCATCACGCCGACCTCTCCAACACCGCTTTCGTCCTCGAGGCCCTGCACTACGCCGAGGTCCTGCTGGCCGACAAAGGCGATGCTGCCCGCAACGAACCTCAGCTCAATTTTGCCGCTGCCATCGACTTCATTCAGCGTTGTCAAAACCGCACCGAAACCAACTCCGGCAGCTGGGTCAGCGCAGCACCGGAAGACCAGGGCGGCTTTGTCTATAGCCCAGGCGATACCCGGGGCGAGTCCTATCAAACGTCCGATGGACGCACCGCGCTCCGCTCCTACGGCAGCATCAGCTACGCAGGCATGATGAGCTTCATCTACGCCGGACTCACGAGGGAGGACCCTCGCGTCCAAGCCGCCATGAAGTGGCTCACCCAAAACTACACGCTGGATGAAAATCCCGGCATGGGTGCTCAAGGCCAGTTTTATTACTATCACACCATGGCCAAGGCCCTCAACGCCGCTCAGGTGGACTTCTTGAAGCTCGCCGATGGCCAAACGGTCGATTGGCGGCAAGCCCTCGCCGAGAAACTGCTGGCCATCCAGCAAGGGGATGGCTCCTGGGTCAACTCCGGCTCCGCCCGCTGGATGGAGAGCGATCCCGAACTCGTCACCGGCTACATCCTCATGGCCCTGGCGCGGATCTACGAGACGCTGTAGCCCCCGCCCCGCTCACTCCTCCAGCGACGCTGCGGTCGGATTGCGGGTAAAACCGAGCTGCTCAAACGCCACCGCCGCACAAGCCAAAATCTGCTCCTCTTCCCACAGGCAGATTTGCTCTTTGGAGCGCTCTCCCAAGGTCGGCAAAGAGGCCCTGCCCCGCTGCCGCACCCAACTCAAGATCGAGGCCAGACGCCAACCCGGCAGCATGCGCAACGTCGGCCAATAACCCTCCTCCAAACAGGGAATGCGCAGCGGGTCCCGCGTGATCATTTCCAAATAAAATCCCGCTTCCGGCGCGTGTCGGCGGCACTTGGCCATCAGCCCCTTCAAATCGAGCTCCCCCTCGCCCAGCGGAACTTCCGCCATCGAAAATCCGGCTTCCGTCGCTGCGACGGCCATGTCTTTCAAATGCACCGTCATCAGATGCGGAGCCAGCAGGTCCAGCGTTTCCTCCGGCTTTTCGAGGAGGGCCAAGTTGTTGGCCAAATCCAAGCAACAGCCCAGGTGAGGACTGGAGAGTTGCCGCAGCAGCTCGGCCAACTCCTCCGCGCGAAAGTCTTTGTGATTTTCCACCGCCACCTTCACCCCGAGACGACGCGCCACCGGCTCCACCCGCCGCAAGGCCTCCGTCACCGCGCGGCGATATGCCTCAAAATCCTCCCAGCGCCGATGCTGCTCATAGCGCCGCCAGCCCATGTAGGTGCGGAACACCTCGATCCCCGCCTCCCGACCGCGTCGCAGATCCCGCTCCACATCCTCCATCCGCCGTCCGCCCATCGGCGGCTCCAGGCTGCCCTCCAGATGCAAGGCGTAACCTTCCGCCGTCTGCCGCACCTGACGCGCCACATCCGCATCCCAGTCCTTCACCTCCAGCTGCACCGCGCTGAAGCCCATGCGCTGGGCTGTATCCAGCAAATCCAGCGGCCCCCGCAGCGGAGGCAGCTTCACACTCGAGTAGTCTCCCTGCCAGCGATTCCAAAACGAATGCACCACCACCCCCAGCGGCATCGCTCGCCCCGGTGGGAGGGCAGCCTCCACCGACGATCCAGCAGCCGTTTTCTCAACATCAGACATACGTGCCGCAGCATCCCGCGCCCCGTGCCTCACGCAACCTCAAACGCAGCCCCCCTGTAGATGGCCGCATCGAGGCCACCCGCTTTTGAGACGCGAATGAGACCGCTGCATCATCCCTCAAAAATTAGCGATGGTTGTTCAGCAATCTACATTCAAAAAACTCCCCATTGCGCCCTTCGAGCGTTGACCTTCTCCCGGCCCGACCC
>JAGRPD010000368.1 GCA_020439875.1 Verrucomicrobiales bacterium | reverse complement strand
CCACATGGGCACCGCGCTCAACAAGATCCTCAAGGATTTCATTGTCAAATCCCGCACCATGGGGGGCCGCCACGCCCCCTTCATCCCTGGTTGGGATTGCCACGGCCTGCCCATCGAGTTCAAAGTGGTGAAGGAAGCCAAAGACCTCGCTCCCGCCGAGGTCCGCACCCGCTCCGAAGCCTACGCTCGCAAGTTCATCGACATCCAACGCGCCAGCTTCAAACGCCTCGGCGTCCTCGGTGACTGGGAGCATCCCTACCTCACGCTGGATCCCGCCTACGAGGCCGACATCATCCGCACCTTCGGCAAATTCGTCGAGCAAGACCTCGTCTATCGCAGCAAGCGCCCCGTGCTCTGGAGTTTCGGCGCGCAGACCGCTCTGGCCGAGGCCGAGGTCGAGTACCAAGACAAGGTCTCGCCCGCAGTGTACGTGAAGTTTCCCCTCATCAATCCTCCCGCCGATCTGGAAGGCGCGGCCCTGGTGATTTGGACCACGACGCCCTGGACACTGCCTGCCAACCTCGCCATCGCGCTGCATCCGAAATTTGAATACCTCGTCGGCACCTTCCAACACGCCGACGGCCGTTCCGAGAAACTCATCGTCGCCAAGGACCTCATCGAGTCCTTCACCACCGCCACGGGTTTTGCCCTGGATCCAGCCAGCAGCCACGCCATCGATGGCGGCTCCCTCAGCGGCAGCAGCGCTCAGCATCCCTTCCTGGAGCGCGCATCTCTCATCATCAATGCCGACTTTGTCACCGCCGACACCGGCACCGGAGCCGTGCACATCGCCCCCGGTCACGGTCAGGATGACTACCTCGCTGGCAAGGAACACGGGCTCGATATCCTCTCCCCCGTGGACGATGCGGGCTGCTACACCGCCGAGGTCGGGCTGCCAGACTTTGTGGGCCGTCACGTCTTCAAGTCCAACGAAGGCATCATTGATCTCCTCATCTCGCGCAACGCTCTGCTCGGACGTCACGACTACCAGCACCAGTATCCGCATTGCTGGCGTTCCAAGACGCCCATCATCTTCCGCGCCGTACCGCAGTTTTTCATCCGCATCGACGCCATCCGCGCTCAAGCCCTCGCCGAGATCGATCAGGTCAACTGGCTGCCCGCCTGGGGTCGCAACCGCATCCACGGCACCGTCGAAAACCGGCCCGACTGGTGCATCAGCCGCCAGCGCACCTGGGGCGTGCCTTTGCCCGTCTTTTATCAGCCCGATGGCCAGATCCTCATGGACCCCAGCCTCATCGGTCGCGTCGCGGATCTCGTCGAGCAGCAGGGCACCAACCTCTGGTTTGAAAAAGACGACGCTTGGTGGGCCACCACGCTCGATCTCCCCACAGGCACCACCCGCGGCCAAGACACCCTCGACGTGTGGATCGATTCGGGCTGCTCCCACGTCGCCGTCTTGGATCGCCACCCTGAGCTGCACGCTCCGGCCGATGTTTATATCGAAGCCACAGACCAACATCGCGGCTGGTTCCAAAGCTCGCTCATGGTCAGCGTCATCGCCCGCGGCACCGCACCCTACAAAAATGTCATCACCCACGGTTTCGTCGTCGATACCAGTGGGAAAAAGATCAGCAAAAGCGATCAAGGCGCTGGCAAGTCCGCCAAACCCATGACCGCAGATCATTTCTACAACCAGTACGGAGCCGACATGGTTCGCCTCTGGGTCAGCAGCGTGGACTATCAAAATGAAGTCCCCTTCTCCGAAGACCTCTTCAAACAAACGGGAGAAAGCTACCGCCGCATCCGCAACACCCTGCGGGTCCTGCTCGGCAACTTGCACGACTTCGACCCCGCCACCCACACCGTGGCGGCAGAAGAAATGCCGCTGCTGGATCGCTGGATCCTGGAGCGTCTCCACCGCCTCACTCGCGACTGCGTAGACGCCTACGATCGTTACGACTTCCGCCGCGTCTTTACCGTGGTGAATCAATTCCTCGCCACCGACCTCAGCGCCATCTACATCGACGCCACCAAGGACCGCATGTACTGTGACCCGGGGGACTCCACCTCCCGCCGCGCCACGCAGACCGCCATGCGCGCCATCACGCAGACCCTGTGCCGCCTGCTCGCTCCCATCTTGGCCTTCACCGCCGACGAGACCTGGGAGCACCTCGGCCATCAGGAAAGCGTTCACCTCCAGCTCTTCCCCGAGCCCGATCCCGCCTACGCCGAAGATCAAGCCGGTCCCGCGATCAGCCAGTTGCTCGACCTCCGCGCCCTGCTCCAGCAAGAGATCGAAAAAGCGCGTCAGGCCCGCCTCATCGGAGCCAACCTGGAAGCCGCCGTCACCCTCACCCTGCCTGAGACGGGCTACGATCACGCCGTCTTCACTCAGCCCGATACCCTGCGCGAATTTTTCATCATCAGCGATCTCACCGTCGATCGCGCCTCTCACGATACGCCCAGCGTCACCGTCACTCGCTCCGCTCAGGGCAAATGCGCCCGCTGCTGGCGGCATCTGCCCGATGTCGGCGAGCACACCGAGCATCCCGCCCTCTGCGGCCGCTGCGTCGATGCTCTCAGCTAGCCTCGCGACCAAGACGAGGTCTCAAACGTAACCGTTGAGAATCCCCTTCCATCCCTCTTTCCGGATGGAATCGGCCTTTCCAGCTCGTTCTCTCCAAGAATCCCAACCTCCAACCCTCAAAAATACCATGGCCCACACTCTGCCTGATTTGCCCTACCCCTCCAACGCGCTCGAACCCTCCATCGATCAGCAGACGATGGAGATCCATCACGGCCGCCATCACAACGCCTACGTCACCAATTTGAACAACGCCATCGCAGGCAAGGCGGATCTCGAAAGCAAGAGCATCGAAGAACTCTGCCAAAACCTCGACGCTGTGCCAGAAGACATTCGCGGTGCCGTCCGCAACAACGGCGGTGGCCACTTCAACCACTCTCTCTTCTGGACCGTCATGGGTCCCAACAAAGGAGGAGCCCCCAGCGGTGATCTCGCTGCCGCCATCGACGCTGCCTTCGGTTCCTTCGACGCCTTCAAAGAGCAATTTGCCAAAGCCGCCGCCACCCGCTTCGGCTCCGGCTGGGCTTGGCTGGTGAAAAAAGATGGCAAACTGGCCGTCACCTCCACCCCCAACCAGGACAATCCCCTCATGGACGGCTCCGGCACTCCGTTGCTCGGCTGTGACGTGTGGGAGCACGCCTACTACCTCAAGTACCAAAACAAGCGCCCCGATTACGTCGCCGCCTGGTGGAATGTGGTGGATTGGGACGCCGTTGCTGCCCGCTACGCTGCGGCCTGATTCGGCACCTCCAGCCAACACCTCTCAGGCGCGGAGCAGGGATTTTCCATCCCTCTCCGCGCCTTCCTTTTTCTCCCGAAAATGCGTCGTCTCCACCGTCATCCGTGCGGAGTCATCTACACCCAGGAATTCGCCGATCACCTCGCCGCCCTCCAGCGCGAAGAGGCCGCCGAGCATGATGGCGACGTCCTTTCCATCGACTACATCCGCTGCGCCAGTGGTCCACAAGCCGGCAGCGAATGGTATCAACTCAGCTGGATCACCCCTCCGCACAACGTGCAGCGGGATCAATTCCTGCTCGGCTCCACTTGGGTACACCTGCACCCGCAGACACGCCGCGCCCTGAAGCGCCGCTGCCTTCACTTTGATGGGAGTCGCGTCATCGTGCGCGCTTGAAAAGCGCACCACCTGATCAGGCCTCGCTCTTCAGCCAAGACCACGCGTCTTCCATGTTTGCGACATCGAAGTACTCCACCTTTGCCATCGTGAACGGCTTGCACACCTTCGCCATCCACTCCTCCCACTTCTTCTCTCCCACCAGAGCGATCCGCTCCACACTCAGGCAGTGGGTGGTGGCAAACTTGGTGTCATCCCATAGCGCGTGCAAATCCCAGCCGTGGAAGTCTTCAAAGTGAACCAGCATGCGCACTGCCCCATGCTCCTTCACCGCTTCATCCACTTCGGGAACGAAGTGTTTGTAATCTTCATCATGCAGCTTTCCGCTAAGCTTGAAACCCAAAACGGAACCCGAACTTTGAGGGAGAGTTGTGACCATTTTTTCTTAACGTCACCCATCCCCCCTTCATTTCGAAAAACTCCCTCACGCATCACCTCACGGTGAGCAGTGCGGGCTAACTCCGCTTCTTCGGAGCACGGCCCGATGGCCTTGAGGGTTGCTCGACCTTCGAATCCACCTCCACAGGCAGGTCGGTCTCCGCTCCCTGCTCCACGGGCAGCACTTTGATCTCCACGTTCACCGGCACGGCGCGCAGGCTGGCGATGATGGCTTCCAGCTTTTCCACCGTGACATCGGCCAGCGTCGCGGGTTGGGTCTGCTCCTCGCGCGCCTTCTCCATGGTGTCGTGGATGCGCTCCAGCCCGGCGGTGAAAGCGTTCATGTAACCGCCGATGCGGGTGACCGGATCGTTGTCGCCACCGCTGCCGGTCAGCAGGTTGCGGCGGAAGGTCTTGCGAATGTCGTCCCAGCGCGCCGCCTCAGTGTCATCGAGCTTGCCAGTGAGTTCCTTCCATTTGAGAAGGTTGGCTTCGGCGGCTTTGCTCAGTGTCTGCGATTCACCCCGGTAGTGATCCTCGATCAGCGCCTCGACTTCTTCCGCCGTCATCAAAGGCTGCACCTTTTCGGCGATGCGGTTCATGTTCCGATAGGAACCCTGCAGCTTGAAGGCGGGCTCGGTTCGGTAAGCTTCCTCGGTGGCGGCGGAACGGACGTATTCGCCGTTCACCTTCTCGATCACCTCGCGAACCCGCAGCAGGTGCTTCATCACCGCGATGGATTCCTCCATCTCATCCGGCTGGTGATTGGCCTCAAACTCCACGCCATCGCGGCTGTCGGTCTCGGCAATTTTCATCACCGCCAGGGCATCGACGTGGCTGCGCGCCGCGATGCGTGAGAGCGCGCGATTGCTGGTGAGGCAGTTCTCGATGTAGCTGGCTTTGAAAGCCGCTTCGTGGCCACCCAGAATGTCGCCCAGATTGTACGTGTCGGCGCGGTTCGCCAGCATGTCCGGCACTTGGAACTTGCCACCCACCTCGGTGTACGGATTTCCCGCCATCACCACCGCCACCTTGCGTCCTCGCAGGTCATAGGTGCGGGCATCACCCTGAAACACGCCCTCGATCCGGCGCTGACCGTCACAGAGCGGGATGAACTTTTGCAGAAACTCCGGATTGCAGTGCTGAATGTCATCCAGGTAGATCATGACGTTGTCGCCCATTTCAAAGGCGAGGTTCAACTTCTCGATCTCCTGCCGCGCGCTGGCGTTCGGCGCTTCCTGCGGATCCAGCGAGGTCACCTGATGCCCGATGGCCGGTCCGTTGACCTTCACCATCGCCATGCCCAGGCGGTTGGCCACGTATTCGATCAGCGTCGTCTTGCCGTAGCCCGGCGGCGAAATCAGCATCAGCAAGCCCATGCGATCCGTCCGCGTGTCCGCTCCCACAGCTCCAAGCTGCTTCGCCAAGTTGGCGCCGATGATCGGCAGATAGACTTGATCGATGAGGCGATTGCGCACAAACGAGCTGAGCATGCCCGGGCGAAATTCCTCCAACCGCAAGGCCGCGCGCCGCTGTTGCACCAGCGCGTGCTTGCGCGCCTGCATCGCGCGAAACAGCGGAACGACTTCGCGCTCGTGACGCAGCAACCGCGTTTGAAACTCGTGGTAATCGAGGGCAAGTCTGCCGCCCTCAATGCGCGGATGCGCTCCCGCCAAACCTTCCAGCGTCAGCCGAGTCGCCACCTCTTCCGCGCCACCCGCTGGCTGCTCTTCATAAAGCAAGATCGCCGCCGCTTCCGCCAAGTCACCCTGCGCCGCGTCAGGATTCGCCGCGCCCAGCCAATCCTGCAGCAGCTCGAACTCCGCCAGCGGATCGTCCTTCAAACGTCCGCGCAGCTCGGCAAACTCCGTGGCCGCGCGTTTGGCCGCCAGCAGCTTCGCCAAACCCCGCGCCATCTCCGACGCCGTATGCGATCGCGTCAATGGCAGGTTCGATTGCTTTGAGGTGAGACCTTGCAGCTCCTCCGTCAAACACAGCGCCACCGCAGGCAACGGCGCGGCTGCCGACAGCGCGATGCCTTGCTCGCTCACCGCCTTTTCCATCGCTTCCCGCAATCGACCATCCGACTGCTCCACCGTCATCGAGTTTCCAAACACCGCCGCGCGGCTTCCCTGCCCCTGCAACCGAGCGGCAAGCGCCGTTTTTTCCCGTCCCTCGGGCAAGCACCGCCACAGCAGCAGCGCCCACGCCCGCAGCATCGGCGCGTGCCGCAGCCGCCCCAGCCGCCCGCGCAACTCCGCCAACGGCTGCGCGATGAGCGCGGCATCGTGATCGTGCACGCCCTTGGTGTAGCCCTCTGCAAAACGCTCGGCCATGAAGCCGCGAATCGCCTCCTGCCGCTGCGCCATTTCCAGCGTCGCAAATTCCGCCAACGCCTCGGCCCCCTGCGCCGCCAGGTGGCCAATCCACACATGCGCCAGGTATTCGCCGCGATACACGGCGGGCGATTCCGCCGCAGATTCCAAACTCCACACCGGGCGCAGCGACTCCAGCTCCGCGTCTTCGACCTTCTCCGAGTAGCGGGTGCCGGTGATGTGAAAATGCTGCCCGTCCTCGCGCGTGACCAGCGTCAGGTCGAGCGGCTGCTTGTTCACCGAAAAGGCATGCGGCCCGAGCTTGATGACATCACCGCCTTCGACAAAAAGATCGGCTTTGTCGCGGATCTGCTTCACCGCGCCCTCTTGCAAGGTCTTGAGCCGCGTCTGAACCTCGTCCGCGCGCACTGCGTCGCCTTGGTCGCGCAGATCGGCGATCAAATCCCGCGCCTTGGCCGCCATCGCGTCCGACGCCAGGTAGGAATGCACCTCCTCCGGCGTGTTGAGCGTGGCCAGGCGATTGCGAATGCTCGCCAGCACGCGATCCGCCGCCTGCACCAGCGCCTGCGTCTTGCGATTCCGTGTTTCGACCAGTTGCTGCCGCCTCGCGTCAAAGGCCGACTGCGTTTCTTCGCGACGTTGAATGAGTTCATCGGCAAATCCCTCAAAGTCGCCGAACCGACCCTCGAGTTCCTCGATCCGCACCAGCATCCGCGTCAGCGCGTCATCACACTTCTCCGGTGTGTCGCAGAGTTCGACCTGGTTGATGACGGCCTGCTTGAGCAGATTGATTTGCGCAAAAAACTCCGCCTCGCCCTCGCTCTTCGCCAGTTCATCCCGCCGCGCTTTGACGCGCGAGCGCACTTGATTGAGCTGCGCAAATTGCGCCGAGATGCTTTCGGTGATGCGCGTGGTCTCGGTCGCATCGCGAATCTTCAGCGAGCTGACCACGCTGATCAGCAGTTCGAGTTCCTCGCTGGTCTGTCGGAGCTGCTCATCGAGTTCATCCGCCTCCGTCACCTTCGCGATCTTTTCGAGCGCGTCGCGCTGCTCGGCGATGCTGCGGTCGTAGGGTGCCAGCGCCTCGGGTTGCAGCAGGAACTCGGTGCATTTGCCACCCACCGATTCCGCCGCACCAGCCACCCGTTCATCGAGCTGTTTGAGCGCCGCCTCATCGACATAACGCACCTCCTGCGCCGCGATGATCTGGCCGCGCAGCGTTCGCAGGGTGGCCAGCGATTTCACATAACCGCCCACCTCATCGTGGCTCGCACTCTCGGCTTCACGCACCGCTTTGGTCGCGGATTCGGTCAAATCTTTGACCGTCTTGTCGGCGGCAATCCGCAGCCGGCGCACCTTTTCAAACTCCGCCAAGGCCGCCTCCGCCGCCTCCTTGATCGTCAGCAGCGTGGCGCGAATGCCCTGCGCCTCCGGCTTGTCGAGCCAGAAGTAGGAGTCGGCAATGTCGCCCGCCTGCTTGACCAGTTCGACGTAGAGGCCCGAGTAGCTGTCGTCCTTGCCGAGCAGCGTCAAAATGCCGCGGCACTCCGCCATGCAGCGCACGATCTCCGCGTTGCCCAGTTTTCCCAGCAAGCTGTCCCGGCCTTCACCCGCCGCCTGTTGCTCGGCCACAAACGGCGTCTGCCACACCTGCACCGCGTGATGTTTGCGCGCCTCGTCCTCCGCATTGAGCACGATCAGCGTGCCGTTCGAAAACAGGGCCGCACCATGCGCCGCGAGCGGAGCCGCCATCTCCTGCTCCACGAGGTTGTAACTCAGCAGCAGATAAAGTCCGGTCTCGATGTGATGAAAAACGTAGAGCGTGTCCTCGCCATTGGCCGAGGTGACTTTGCGCTCGAACTGCATCTCCGGCAGGCCGGTGTCGAACAACTTTACGCCGCCCGTTTGGAGCACATAACCACGCGGAAAAACAATGCCATGCTCGTCCGGCAGCAGCAGGCAGGACTCGGCGATGGCATCAATGCGCCTCACCTCCTGGGTGCGCTCATTGAACACCAGATGCCGCCACTGCTTCTCCTGATACGGCAGCACCTTGATGAGGATGAGGTTGCCGAGAATGGCGTACTGATACTGAGCGTCATCCAGGATCTGGTCGGCATGATCGACCGGCTCCGAATAAATGCCCGAGCCGGTCGCCGTGTTGTCCTCGACTTTGACCGTCAGGTCTCCGCCCACCGTCTCGACAAAGACGCGATCCTCAATCGACACATGCGGATGCGTGCCGTGGCGAAACATGTCGTGCGTCGCCTTTTTCCAAGCAAACTCGTGGCGCTCAGGCAGGACGATTTCGTGATCGAACCGATTGCCCTGATACTCCAGCGTCCCGGCATCCTCATCGACCAACCACTTGAAGGCCTTGACCTCCTTCGGATCGCGCCCCACCTGAAACACCAGATACAAGGTCGCCCCGGTGCGGTGAAAGCGCTGAAACGACGCGTTCTTGTAATACTGGTAGAGGTAATGGAAGTCCTCGACAAAACGCTTGTCCGTCAGCAGGCCGTCCTTGTTGACATGGAAGCTGTGGTCGGCGGCATCGTAGTCGTAGATCGAAAAAACGTCGGCGGGATCCAATTGGCTCTTCAGTCCGAGCGTGACGTTGTAACCAAACAAAAAGCGCTGCCGTCCAATGCGGCGCATGTCGCGCGGCACGCAGTTGTTTTCAGTGGTCAGCCGCGCCGTGGAAAGGAGCTGCGTCTCGATGCCGCCAAAGATCGCCTTCCGCGCCTCATTGAGCTTCTCCAAACGTGACCGCAGCTCCGAGCCCTGCGCATCCAGCCGCTTCCGAATGACCTCATAGGCACCGGCTTCGAGTTGGGGGGATGGAGGGGTGTCAGACATGGCTCATTCAAAATTCACCATTCGCGAACAGCCCCCAAGTCGCTCCTGAGCCAGAGTTCGTGGCCCCGCAGGTTGCAGGCTTGCTCAGCGGACCGGGAAAGCAATTCAGGCCGTGATGTCAGCCAAATGAAGGTGCAGGTATCGAGCAGGTAGGTCACAGGCCCCACTCCTTAAGTTCCTCATCTGTCATGGGAGCAAAAGCGTCATCGGTCCAAGTGACACGACGATCCACAAACTCACCCACTTTGGGGCGGACCACGGGTGCTGAATCGATGGCTGTGAGTTTGGCCACCGGCTTGCTCCCGCGTGTGATCACAATCACTTCGCCTTTCTCCACGTCCGCAAGATAGCGAGAAAGGTGGGTCTTGGCTTCGTGGGTATTGATTGTCTTCATGCTCTGAAATTCGTCCACTTGGTGAAGCAAACAATTACTTCTTCGCCTTCGCTCCAGATGCCGCCGCCAACATCGCATCCGCCGGTTTGTCACCGAGCCCGAATCGATTCGCGGCACCGAGCATGCCTTGCAGCTTGTTCAGCAAGCCCGCATCGGGATTGAGCCCGATCATCTTGCCGAGCACGGCGGAGACGGTCAGGTTTTTCAGATCCTCGGTCGAGAAACTGAACTGATCCATCAGGCTGCGGAACTGGCTGCGGAAGTAGTCGGGATCTCCGTTGAAGAAGGTTTCCTTCACGTCGGAGAGCACCTCGCTGTTGGCGACGAGGCGGTCCACCGCGCGGCCATTGCCGATCGCCTGCATGATCTTGTCGAAGAATTGGTTGTCGCCGCCGACGATCTCGATCTTCGCGCTCTTGAGGGCCTCGCCCAGCACGATGGCCTGCTGCGCGGCGATGTCTTTCTGGATGTCGATGCCCTTGATGGCGATCTCCTTCTCCTTCTCGAGTTCGAGCTTGAACTCCTCGTGCTCGCGGCCAGCCTCTTCGAGAACCTTCATCGCCTCGGCCTTCTTCTGGATGCCATCCGCTTCGGCGGCCAGCTTCAGTTGCAGCACCTCGGCATCGACGTGTCCTTGCTTCTGCGAAGCTTCGGCCTTCGCGACCAGCACTTGGGCTTCGCCAAGCCCTTCGGCGGCGGACGACGCGGTCCGCGCTTCGGCCATGAGCTTCTCCGCCTGCGACTCGCGCGCCGCGGCGTCCTGCTTGGCTTCGGCCAGGGTGATCAATTCCTGCGCCTTGAGTTCGGCCGCCTGTTTGCCCGCTTCGGCAGCCTTCGTTTGATTGAAGGCTTCTTCTTCCGCCTTCAAACGAGCGGCTTCTTTCTGGGCCTCGGCCTCTTTGATCTTTTGGATCAATTGCTCCTGGGCCGCCTTTTCCGCCAGCGTCAGAGCGACCTGCTTCTCGCGGTCCGCCGTGGCGAAGGCCTCGGTGTCTTTGATCTTCTGCTGCTCGACGACCACGGTCTTCTCCAGAGCGACGCGCTCTTTGATGACTTCCTGGATGTTCTTCTTCTCGACCTCGACGGACTTCTCCTTCTCGATGTCCTTCAACGTCGTCACACGCTCGCGCTCGATCTGCTCCAGCATCCGGTCACGCTCCACGCGCTCGACCTCGATGGCGTCGGTGCGCTCCTTGTTGCGCTGGGCCACGAGCACCTGGCGCTGCATGTTCTCGTTGGCCACAGCAAGATCTTCGTCGGTGGCGATGCGGGCACGCTCGGCCTTCATGCGCTCTTCTTCCTGGACCTTGATGGTCTCCGCCTGCTCGCGGGCTTTCACCGAATCGACATCCCGCTGCTGCTTGGCTTCCGTCTCGGAGAGCTGACGCTCGAGTTCGAGAATCGCTTCGCGCGCCTCGACGTCCTGCTTCTTGATGACCTTCTCCTTGTCGCGCTGGATCTCGTTGGCCAGCTTGGCTTGAGCAGCCGTGAGGTCCGTGATCTTCTTGATGCCCTCGGCGT
>JAGRPD010000367.1 GCA_020439875.1 Verrucomicrobiales bacterium | reverse complement strand
TGCCCGATTTCTTCGCCACGATTTGTGCTGCCGTCGGCGTCGATTACTGCGCCACCCTCCACGACGGCGACCGCCCTGTGCCGATCACCGATCAAGGCGTGCCGATTGGGACGCTGTTTGGGTGAGGTGGACGCCGTTTCGCATCGATAAAACCGTCTAAGTTGACAGAATGAAATTGGGCCCTGATTGATCTCCCGTGTCAGACACCGTTCGCATCTCCGCTTCAGGTCGCCAGCGTCTTCTCGAGGCGGCTGCGAATGCCTATGAAGCGATTGCATCCGATCCGCAGGCGGCGAAGGACTATGGCGATGAGCTGGCCGAAATGGAAGGCACCACCGCCGACGGTTTGGATTGCCCATGAGCTCTGCAAGCTCTTCCCTGCACTATGCGCAGCGGGTATTAGCTTGCCGACCTGAATCCGGTTCGCGGCCACGAACAAGCGGGTCGCAGGCCTGTTCTGGTCGTGTCCGTGGAGCCATTCAATCAAAGCCGGGCGGACCTCGTGGTGGTCATCCCCATCACTTCCACCCTGCGGAATGTGCCTTTTCAAGTCGCAGTGAAGCCACCGGAAGGCGGGCTGACAAACGCCTCCGCCCTTCTTTGCGAGGCGGTGCGTTCCATCAGCAAGGATCGGCTCCTCACCCGCTGGGGAAGTGTGAATGGAGCGACCCTGGCCAAGGTGGAAGACCGGCTGCGGGTGCTGCTGGGTTTGTGAGTTTGACGCATTGCTTGGCCCGCAAAACCCACGCACTTGTTGCAAGAACAGTCGGGCATGCCTTTGCGCGCGTCGTCATCCACGAATCCAAAGGCCATTTTGCCAATGTCGAACTGAATCCGGTTGTGCGGCATGGTTGCTGCACCCGTGAGCCAGTTGTGGGCATATCCAGCTCCCAATGATCCAACGATGGATGTCATGTAGCCAACAGTCAGTTCCTGCGGATGATCGCCGATCCAGTGGGGCGCGCCGTCTTCACCGCGTGCTCGCCGGCGGCGGCCTGGGGCCAGACCGATGACATCGGCAAAACGATCGTCGCCGATCCCGTCAGCGTGCCCGATTTCTTCGCCACGATTTGCGCAGCCGTCGGAGTCGATTACCGCGCCACCCTCCACGACGGCGACCGCCCCGTGCCGATCACCGACCAAGGCGTGCCGATTGGGGAGTTGTTTGGGTGAGAGGTTCGTGTTCCCTTCTTGCAATGCTGCGTTCGAGCGAAGCGCCCCTGGGGAAAATGGCGGAAGGGGAGGGATTCGAACCCTCGGTGAGGTTGCCCCCACGCCTGATTTCGAGTCAGGTACTTTAGACCACTCAGCCACCCTTCCAATTTGCTCGGTGGACTTCGGAGGCCCGATGGAGCAAGGCGGGATTGTAGCCCTTCCCCAAGGGCTTGCAAGTGGCGTGTGGGGGGGATTTTGGGGCCTGCGAGATGGTGCTACTCCTGGAGCGGCTTGAGGCGGATGCGGCGGTATTCCATCTGACCGCGATCTCCCTCCAGGCCGATGGGGCCGGTTTCGGGGAGGACGAGGTCGTCGGTGAGGAGTTCGCCGTTGCAGGTGGCGGTGGCGACGTTGTCTTTGACGGTGACTTCGAGCTGATTCCAGTCCTGGGCTTTGTAGTGCTGGAGGTCGGTGTAGGGGCCGGCGAGGGGAAAGTCGCGACACTGAAGCTGGGGCTGGCGGAGGAAGACGCCGCTGTCAGCGTTGGGGGTGGCGCGGAATTCGAGGCGCAAAATGAAGTCGCCAGGGAACTCGCGCTGCGTCCAGATCTGCTGGATGCGGCGGCCTTCGGCGGGGGTGGTGACGACGAGGCGGCCGTTGATGGCGCGGTAGCGGCCGTCGGCGGTTTGAGTTTGGCCATCCCAGGGGGTGGGTTCGGTGATTTGGACGAAGACGGGGGCGTTGGGGTTGGGCTTTTTGGGTTGTTTGCGGGGTGGGGTAGGGCGGTAGCCCCAGCCGGTGAGGTCGTGGCCGTTGAAGAGGCTGATGAAGCCGGGTTCGGGCTGAAAGTCATCGGCGTCGGTGTCGAGGTAGCCGAGGGTGGCGAAGATGGGGTGGAGGGCGGCGGCCCAGCGGTCGTATCCGGCGGGGTTGAGGTGGAGGAGGTCTTTGAACCAGCGAGGGTCGGCATCGCCGGCGGGGTCGGCAAAGAGGGTCCAGGTGTCCACGACGGTGATTTGTGGGTCTGCTTTGACGCGGGCGTCGTAGAGGGCGTTGACAGCGTCGATGGTGGTGCGGGGTCGTTTTTTCTCGGCGGAGCTGGGGAACATGCGGCAGAGGACGATGGGCATGTCGGGGTTGTGAGCTTTGAGCTGGGCGAGGATTTGGGTGAAGTTGCGCTCGATGATCTCGGGCGGGAGTCCGATTTCGATGTCGTTGGTGCCGAGGAGGAGGACGACGGCGGTGGGGTTGAGGCTGAGGACGTCATCCTTCAAGCGGATGAGCATGCCGCGGGTGGTGTCTCCGCCGATGCCGCGGTTGGCGAGTTTCATGCCGCTGAAGTGGCCTT
Source organism: Verrucomicrobiales bacterium (assembly GCA_020439875.1). Taxonomy (GTDB): domain Bacteria; phylum Verrucomicrobiota; class Verrucomicrobiia; order Verrucomicrobiales; family Verrucomicrobiaceae; genus JAGRPD01. The sequence continues at coordinate 8,875 of JAGRPD010000367.1, read as the reverse complement.
TGAAATCGGTGCCCCAGCCTTGGGTGATGGAGTCTCCCAGGAAGACGATGGCTCCTTGATCTTGGGCGACGCGTTGGGACCATTGCTCGCGGATGACGGGCCAGCGCTGGGTGAGGCCGTCGTAACGGCGCAGGGGGCCTTCACCGGGGAGGGTGGCTTCGGCCTCGACGCTGGGGTAGTCGAAGGGGCCTTTGGCCTGGGTGGAGGATCCGGGGGCGAGGAGGAGTGCGGTCAGCAGGAGGAGAATGGCGCGTGGCATCATGGCCTGCGAAAACGACTGCGTGGGAGTGGTTCTGTCGCTGGGGTGAGGCGGTGGAGGTGACTTCTCTGGCGGTGGTGTTTCGGGGGAAGATTTTCGCGCTCGACAGGGCGGTGGGGGTTTGGAGAATGGTGCGCTATGGAGTTTTACGATTGGCTGGTTCTGGGTCTCTACGCGGTGGGGACGCTGGTGATGGGGTGGTGGGTGAGTCGGAGGCAGGAGGATACGAAGGAGTACTTTGTGGGATCGGGGAAGATGAACCCGGTGCTGGTGGGGGTGTCTCTGTTTGCGACGCTGCTGAGTACGATCACGTATTTGGCGATCCCTGGGGAGGTGGTGGGCAAGGGACCGATTTATCTGACGAACTATCTGACGTATCCGCTGGTGTTCTGGGTGGTGGGGTATTGGGTGCTGCCGAGGTACATGGCGCAGCGGGTGACGAGTGCGTATGAGCTGCTGGAGGGGCGCTTGGGTCTGAGTGTGCGGATGCTGGCGGTGGGGATGTTTTTGGCGCTGCGGCTGGTGTGGATGTCGTTGTTGATTTTGCTGACGTCGAAGGCGCTGGCGGTGATGATGGGGCAGGGGGCGGAGGCGGTGCCGTGGATCGCGGCGGTGACGGGGTTGTTTGCGATCACGTACACGTCGATGGGGGGACTGAGGGCGGTGGTGGTGACGGATCTGATGCAGACGCTGCTGCTGTATGGGGGGGCGCTGCTGGTGCTGGGGGCGGTGACGGTGAAGATGAGTGGGCTGGGGTGGCTTTCGGAGATGAGCCGGGCGGGATTGTGGGATCATCAGCCGGTGTTCAGTCTGGATCCGGGGGTGCGGGTGACGGTGGTGGGATCGATGATCTCGGTGTTTTTGTGGACGGTGTGTACCTCGATGGGGGATCAGGTGTCGGTGCAGCGGTTCATGGCGACGGCAGATGTGAAGGCGGCGCGGCGGGCGATCGCGGTGCAGCTGGGGGTGGCCACGGTGGTGGGGATCACGCTGGGGCTGGTGGGGGTGGCGCTGCTGGGGTACTATCAGGCGCATCCAGAGCTGCTGCCGGAGGCGGGTGGGGTGAAGGCGCAGGCAGATACGGTGTTTTCCCACTTCATTGCGCAGGGGCTGCCGGAGGTGGTGACGGGGCTGGTGGTGAGCGGGTTGTTTGCGGCGGCGATGTCGAGTGTGGATTCGGGGGTGAACTCGATCACGGCGGTGGTGATGACGGATTTGATGGATCGGTTTGGGAAAAAGCCGTCCTCGGAGCGGGAGCATGTGCGGTTTGCTCGGTGGTTGGCATTTGGGATCGGCTGCGTGGTGGTGCTGCTGAGTGGGGTGATGGGGAAGATCAGTGGGAATTTTCTGGCGGTGACGAACAAGACGGTGAATCTGCTGACGGTGCCGATTGCGCTGCTGTTTTACTATGCGGTGTTTGCGCGACGGGCCTGTGCGGGTGGGGCGTGGATGGCGGCGCTGGGCAGTGTGGCGGCGGCGGTGTTGGTGGCGTTCTCGGGGGAGATTTTTGGGGTGGATCCGGTGACGAAACTGCCGCCGGTGAGTTTTCAGTGGATCCCGCTGGTGGCTTTGGGGGTGGGTTTGGCGATGGGCGAACTGGGAAATCGGATTTTTGGGGGAAAGGAAAAGGCGAGATCATGAGTGCGGCGAGATGGCTGGGGTGGCTGTTGAGTGCGGCGCTGCTGAGTGGCTGTTTGGGTTCGGAGCGGGGTGGCGGTGAGTCGGCGCGGCGAGAGGTTTGTTTGGCGGTGCTGCGGCAGGGGTTGAGGGGAGAGGAGTTTTGGCCGGCGATGCATGCGGCGGAGGCTCTGACCTTGGCGGGATGTGGGAGCGAGGTGCGGCGGTTTTTGGAGCCTCGGCTAGAGGGGGAAAAGGATGACCAACATCGCTGCGGACTGGCGCGGGAGCTGGTTCGTGCGGGGGATCGGGGCCGCGCGGAGGTGCTGTGGGAGGTGCTAGCGGCGCAGGGTTCAACCGGGCGGGTGCATGCGGCGGAGAGTCTCTACAAAGTGGGCTGGCCGAGACGGGGGGCGAGGGAGGACCTGCTGCGGACGGCGATGGGGGAAGGCGGGGACATTCGACTGCGGCTGATGAGTGCGGCGGCTTTGGCGCGGTGGTGTGAGGAGCCTGCGGCGGTGGCGCTGCTGCGGGATGTGGCGCAGGAAGAGGATGATCCGGAGGTGTATCGGCTAGCGGCGTGGGCGCTGGGGCGGGTGGGCGAGCTGGGTCGCGATGGTCCCATCTTGCGGCGCCGATTGGAGGGGGCGGAGGGGGAGCTGACGCGGGCGTTTTTGGAGATTGCGCTGGCGAATCTGGGAGATCCGACGGCGCGCGTGGCGGTGGTGGGGCGGTTGAACTCGCCCGATGCGATGGTGCGGACCTACGCGGCGGAGTGTGCGGCTGGGGTGGAGCTGCCGGGGGCGGTTCCGCTTTTGACCCAACAATTGCATGACAAAGTGCTGGACGCGAGAATCCGCGCGGCGCAAGCGTTGCTGATGTGGTGCCGACGCAACCGGATGGCACCTTCCTTCCCATGAGAAAAAGCAAGACTCTGGCCCGGATCCAAGAGGGCAAAGTGATTCGCACCTGTTGCCTGGGCCATTATGTGCCGGCTTACGTCGCCCACGCTGCGCGGGCGGGTTATGACTGCATCTGGCTGGACCTGGAGCACCGGGCGCAGACGGTGCGGGAGATCCAGGCGATGCTGGCCTACGCGCATCTGTATGACATCGACATCATGCTGCGGCCGCCGACGCTGGAAAAGACGGCGCTGTATCGCTACCTGGAGGATGGGGCGGCGGGACTGCTGATCCCCCACGTGTCCACGCCGGAAAAGGCGCGGATGCTGGTGGATGCGACGAAGTTTCCGCCGATCGGCGATCGAGGGATCGACAACGCGGGGCTGGACGCGGACTTCCACATTCACGATGCGGATGAGTACGTGGCGTGGGCCAATCGGGAGACGTTTCTGGTGGTACAAATCGAGACGCCGGAAGGGGTGCGCAATGTGGAAGCGATCGCGGCGACGCCGGGCGTGGATCTGCTTTTTGTGGGGCCGGGAGATTTGGGGCTGCGGCTGCGTCAGACAGGTGAGATGACGCTGGAAGAGGCCTGGGAGCGGGTGGCGGCGGCCTGCAAGGCGCATGGCAAGGCCTTCGGCGGGCCGACGCTGGGCCTGGAGGAGTCGAAAAAACGATACGCGATGGGGGCTCAGCTGCTGGTGAACAACAGCGAGTTTCACAGCTGGTCGCAGAGCCTGAAGGCGGGAATCGCGGAGTTTGGCGAGATCGAATGAAGCGATGAATCTGAACGGCAAAGTGGCACTGGTGACGGGTGCGGGTCAGGGCATCGGCAAAGGCTGCGCGCTGGAGCTGGCACGGGCGGGTGCCGACGTGATCATCAACGATCGCGTGGGGAGCCCGGTGGTGGCGGAGACGGTGGCGGAGGTGCGGGCGCTGGGACGGCGCTGCTGGGAGATCGGTGCGGACGTTTTCTCCCGAGCAGGCTGCGAGCTGCTGGTGGAGACGGCGGTGGCGGAGGCGGGACGCATCGACATCCTGGTGAGCAATCCCGCCTACGGCTTGCGGGGTTCGTTTTTGGAGTTTGATCCGACTGAGTTTGATCGCGTGATCGATGCGACCTTCAAGGCGGGCTTTCACCTGAGCCAGCTCGTGGCACGCCACATGGTGGAGCGCGGCGGCGGGGGAAAAATGATCTTCATCAGCAGCGTGCACGCGGAGATGCCCTTTGCGCGCAACGTGCCGTATGGCGCGGCGAAGTCGGCGCTGAATGCGCTGGTGGAGGGAGCGGCGGTGGAGCTGTTTGAGCATCGGATCAATGTCAATGCGATCGAGCCAGGCTGGATCGACACGCCGAATGAGCACAAGACCTTCTCGCCGGAGGTGCTAGCGGAAGAGGGGCGGAAGCTGCCCTGGGGGCGGTTGGGTCTGCCAGCGGACATTGGCCGAGCCGCAGCGTTTTTGGCGTCGGACGCGGCGGATTACATCACCGGTGTGGTGCTGCCGGTGGATGGGGGATTTCGTTTCAAGGACCTGCGGGCGGCGGCGTTGCCCGAGGAGCGGGATCCGAAAAGCTGAAGGTCGGCAATGGAGCTGGACAGGGTGAGTCGGATTTGAAAAATGGGCGGCGATGTTTTCCGTCATTCATTTCGAAGGAAAGACGCCGGGTCCGCGAGTGCTGATCACGGCAGGAGTGCATGGCGATGAATGGCTGCCGATGCGGGTGGTGCGGGAGCTGGCACGGTGGTTGGCGGAAGATGAGGCGCTGCGGGGGGCATTGCGAGGGCGGCTGACGCTGATCCCCGTGGTCCATGAGGCGGCCTTTCGGAGGGGGCATCGCTGTGGGCCGGAGGGCAAGGATCTGGCGCGGACCTGTCCGGGGCGCGCGGAGGGCGGGGAGACGGAGCGGGTGGCGCATGCGTTGAGCGCGCAGATCCAGGCGGCGGATTTTTACCTCGATCTGCACACGGGCGGTCGAGATCTCTGCGTGACGCCGCTGGCTGGCTACGGGCTGCATCGGGATGCGGAGGTGCTGGCGGTGCAACGGCGGATGGCGCGGGCTTTTCAACTGCCGCTGGTGTGGGGGACCTCGGCGGAGCTGGAGGGTCGATCTCTGTCGGTGGCGCGAGACGCGCGGGTGCCAGCCATTTATGTGGAGTACCTCGGTGGGGTGGCTGAGCAGCAGGAGATCGCACGCGGTGTGACGCGGGATCATCCCTGCGTGCAGGGCTGCCTGAACGTGCTGAGGGAGCTGGGCGCTCTGGCGGGTGAGGTGAGTGGTGCGGTAGAGCCGCAGGTCATTGAGGATGCGCGGCCTGAATCGGGTCACATGCAGGTGTGTCATCCCTCTCCGGTGACGGGATTTTTGCGACCCCTGGTGGAGCTGAATCGCTGGGTGGAGGCCGGAGAGCCGCTGGCCGAGGTGGAGCCGCTGGAGGGAGGACCTAGCGCGGTGGTGACGGCGGATCAGGCGGGGCTGGTGGTGGTGCGGCGAGAGGTCCCGCAGATCAATGCGGGCGATGCCGTGGCGGTGGTGGCGCAATCTTTTCCGGCTGCGTGATGAGCGTCTGGCGCTGGACGGAGCACTTCGACGCGGTGGTGAGTCCGGCGCATCGGGTGAGTTTGGGGGAAGGCGGCACGCCCTGTGTGAGGTCGCGCTCCATCGGCCCTTCGTTGGGGATGGAAAAGGTGTATTTCAAAGTGGAGTCGAGCAATCCGACCGGATCGTACAAGGATCGATTCGCCGCCGTTGCTGTCGGGCGGATGTTAGAAACGGGCTGCGACACCTGCGTGGCCACGTCGAGTGGCAACACGGGCGCGGCCCTGGCGGCCTACTGCGCCATCGCCGGGCTGCGCTGCCGACTGGCCGTGGTGGAAACCGCGCCCGCTGGGAAGTTGCGGCAAATGCTGGCCTACGGCGCGGAGGTGACGCGGGTGCGGGGGTTCGGCCTGGATCCCGCTGTGACGCAGGCGGTGTTTTCTCGGTTGGTCGAGATGGGGCGGATGCCGAGGCAGGTGCTCCAAATCAGCGCCTACACCCATAGCCCCGAGGGCATGCAGGGAGTGGAGAGTGTGGGGATGGAGCTGACGGAGGTAGGGCCTTGGGACGCCGTGTTTTGCCCGGCGGGTGCCGGGGGTTTGACGTTGGCGGTGGCGCGAGGATTGGAGCGCATGGGAGCGACGCGGACGGCGGTTCATTGTGTGCAGCCGGAGGGCAATGCCACCATCGTCACGCCCCTGCGCGACGGGGAGAGACGGGCGCAGACGGTGACGTGCACCACGCGCATCAGTGGTCTGCAGGTGCCGACGGTGATGGATGGCGATGCGGTGATCCAGGCCTGTCGAAAATCCGGTGGCAACGGATTCGCAGTGAGTGACATCCAGGTGATGGAGATGCAGCGCCGGCTGGCGCGGGAGGAGGGTATCTTCGCCGAGCCAGCCGGCGCGGTGGCGCTGGCGGGGCTGCAGCAGGCGCTGGCCCGTGGGGAGATCGATCCCGCTGCTCGAGTGGTGTGTTTGGTGACGGGCTCTGGATTCAAAGACCTCGACAGCATCGAGGTCATGACGGCGGATGCACCCTGCCCGTTGGTGGAGCTGGCGGAGTGGGAGGGCTGAGGGTCTTGGCGAAGTCCCTCAGAGATCGGTGGGATGCGAGGTGAGTTTTTCCACCCCGGTGGCGGTGACGCGATAGTTTTCCTCGATGCGAATCCCCGCGCGCAGTTCCTCCGCGTAAAGGCCGGGCTCGACGGCGAAGACATCGCCCTCTTCGAAGACATCGTCCCAGGCAGGACTGAGGTGCGGCGTCTCGTGGGGGAAGAGGCCGATGCCATGCCCCAGATGATGAAAAAAGGAACCGGGGAGATGATCGTCGAGCCGGGTCTTGGCGTCGGCAAAAACTTGCTGGCAAGACACGCCGGGACGCACCTGCTGTTCGATGAGGGGGAACACGCTCATCACCGCAGCATGCGCGGCGAGTTGAGCGGGAGTCGGCTGGCCATCGACGGAGAAGGTGCGGCAATTGTCGGCGAAATACCCGCGATAAGCGGGGCCAAGATCGAGGATGTAAAGCTCCCCGGCTTGAGCCTGCCGCTGGCGCGGCGCACCACCGGGAGAGGCGCATTGGTAGTCGTTGCCGGTGGCGGTGAGCGGTTCGCCGAGGGCGATGACCGCAGCGGCTTGCAGCGCGTTGAAGACCTCGAGTTCATCGATGCCCGGTCGGAGGATTTGACGCGCCGTGGCATACATCGCCTCGGTGGCACCGATGGCATGTCGGATCATGGCGAGTTCGTCGGCGTCTTTGTTCCGCCGCAAACGGAGCAGCGCGGGTTCCACATCGATGCACGACGGGCTGAGTTGCATCGCATGGGCTAGCGTGCCCTCGACACCGAGATGGGCGCTGGGGGCGCGGCCGTGTTGGCGCAGGATTTCAGCGATGGCCAGACCTTGATCTTGGCGGAGGGTGCAGAGCCACTGCGCTTCAAAGGTGAGGACCTCGGTAGCGGCGTGATGCTCGGGGATGGCGTTGGGCGCGACCAAGAAGCAGTCATTGGCATCGAGAAGGACGGCGGCGTTGAGCAGGGGATGCGGGCGAAATCCGGTCAGGTACTGCACGTTCTCAGGTCGGCTAAGCAGCACGGAGGAGGCACCGAGTGTTTCCGCCGCAAGGCGCAGGCGCTGCTGACGTTGGCGGCAGAGATCGAGGTCGAGACGTGGCAAAGGATCGGTCATGGCGAAGGAGGATGCTGCAAGGAAACTGTATTGATAGAGAGCGTCTTTCGAGGGGGACGCGCCGATGATGGAAGGAGGAAAAGAGGTGAGAAAGCACTGATTTCAGGACCACTGGAGCAAAGTGGCACGGACACTCCTGTCCGTAACCCAATTCCAAAGGAAACGGCGAAACAGAACCATTTACGCCCGATACAACCTTCGCCGAGGATGCGGATGGAAATCGCAAAGAAACAACCCGGGACGGCATGACCACCACCTATCAAGCCAACGCAGCGAACTCGTACGCGCAGATCGCCACCGGCACGGAGGTGGTGGAACCGGTGTACGACGAACTCGGCTATCTCCTCGAAGATGACCGCAACACCAACACCTGGGACGCTGACATTCACCTGATGTCAGTGACCGGTAAGTAAGCCGTCGCGGCTGACGGTGTGCAGGGCGTCTCGCCCAAGTCGGGATCCGATTAAAGAAGTCGGAGGCGTCAATCCTTTCCCATTTGCTGAAAACTATCGAATCGGGAAGCATGATCGCTTTGGATTGATTGTTCCCGTAGCTGCTGCACCAGTTGTTTGCAGTTGTTCGATAGGGGGCTCGCTCAATGCTCTCCTTAGTCTCGGGGTGGTCGCACGTTGTGTAGAGAAAGTGGATTTATGAGCGTGTTATAAAGACTGATTTACAGAGGCAGCAGAGGCAGTAATTTGGTGCATGTGCTCACCTAATGTTCAGTCGTGCCTTGATGGGGTAAAAAAAGCATAGGACGCATGTCGGCACAAATGTAAAGACGATGCAGGTGTTGGACTCAACTAAAACTAGCATGGGCAACGAAGATCTGATTGAGATGGGTATGGGTCCGATCCTTGAGCGGATCCTTCGGGCAATTCGAACAGGGGACAATCTTGATGAGGCTGTCGCGGAACTGAAGAGAGGGATTCTGTCGGTCCGACCAGAAAGCACCGCTGAGGTAGATGCCTTGATTTCAAGAATATACATGGAAGCCCAAAAGGCAAAATGATGTCAAAAAATGTACGAAATCTGGCTTGAATGACACCGGCGAAGTCCTGGAGAGCGAAGAAAGCCTTCTACGATCAGCGCGACCGCCGCTGCCTAAGGCTAGGCTGCCCAAAGTGGCATGGACACTCCTGTCCGTAACCCAATTCCAAACAGAACGGCGAAACAGAACCCTTTACGCCCGATCAAACCTTGGCCGAGGATGCGGCTGGAAATCGCAAAGAATTCGGTTCATCCGGGAAGTTGGTGCGCCACTTTTGGAATGACGATCCGATGGGCTCCAGAACCCCACGATGGAAGCCTTGGAGTGGCCGTGGCCGCCGATGTGAGTTGGTCGTGATGGGTGCGCTTGGGAGCTGAC
>JAGRPD010000366.1 GCA_020439875.1 Verrucomicrobiales bacterium | reverse complement strand
ATTGAGGATTTGCTAGAGACGATGGCTCTGCAGGCCGAGGTGCTGGAGCTGAAGGCCGATCCGAAAGCGCCAGCGCGCGCCACCGTGATCGAGTCTTCCATGGTTCCGGGCAAGGGGCCCGTAGCCACGGTCATCGTGAAGCAGGGCAGCCTGAAAGTGGGGCAGCCTTTCATCTGCGGCCCGCATTGGGGCAAGGTGAAGTCGATGATGAGTTCCAGCGGCGGCGCGTTGAAGGTCGTCGGCCCCGGCCTACCGGCTGAGGTGTCCGGCTTCAGCGGCATGCCGAACGTCGGAGACGAAGTGGTGGTGATGGACAGTGAGCGCGATGTGAAGCGCCTCAGTGAAGATCGCATGTCGGAACTGCGTCAGGCAAAGCTGGCTGCACCGCGCCGTTCGAGTTTGGAAAACCTCTTTGCCAACCTGGAAGAGGGCGCGAAGAAGACTCTGAAACTCGTCATCAAGGGCGATGTGCAGGGCTCCGTCGAGGCGATCAAGAAGAGCCTGATGGACATCGACAGCGACAAGGTGAAGCTGGAGATCCTCCACGCCGAAGCCGGATCCGTGAACGAGTCCGACGTGCTGCTGGCCAGTGCTTCCGACGCGGTGGTCATCGGTTTCAATGTGAAGCTGGAAGGCAAAGCGGTGGCCGTGGCCAAGCGCGAGGGCGTGCAGGTGAAGCTTTTCTCCATCATCTACGAATTGATCGATCAGGTGAAGGACGCGATGAAGGGTCTGCTGGATCCGATCACCCGCGAGAAGCCGCTCGGCAAAGCCCGCGTCAAGCAGGTGTTCAAAGTGCACCGTGGTCGCGTGGCAGGCTGTCTCGTCACCGAAGGTCGCATCGATCGCAAGCAGCGCGCGCGGGTCTTGCGCGGAGGTCAGTCCGTTTATGATGGCAGTGTGGAAACGCTGCGCCGATTCCAAGACGAGGTGCCCGAGGTCAAAAACGGCCTGGAGTGCGGCATCAAGCTCGGCCATTTCAACGACTACGAAGAAGACGACATCATCGAGTGCTATCAGCTCGAGAAGCTGGAGCAGTCCCTGTAATTTCGCCCCGGGTGGCGCATCGCTGGCTAAAAATCGCCCGCAGCGCTCCACCCCTCACCGTCTCTCCCACGCCCCATGTCTCGCCGCACCGATCGTGTCCGTGAATTGATGAAACGCGAGTTGGGCGTCATCTTGGAGCGGGATTATGAGTTTCCAGGGCGCATCGTCACCATCTTGGAGGTGGATTTGACGCCGGACCTGAAGCAGGCCTTTGTCTATGTCAGCGTGCTCGGAGCCAAGGGCAGCGGGGGAGAGCAGGACGTGATTGAAAAGCTCAATCTGAATCGCGGGCGCATCCAGCGGCCGCTCTACAAGCGGGTCATCATGCGGTCGTCTCCCCAGCTGATTTTCCGCCTGGATGACTCCACGGAGCGCGCGGTACATTTGCTCAACCTGATCGAGGCCCTGCCGGAGCCTGTGGAGGATGAGGTGCCGGAGAATGAAGCGGACACGGACTGAAGCCGAAATGGGAGCTGCCGGGCGCAATGGCCTGGGCTCCTGAAATTGGAATGAACGAGACGCCTCCCCAGCACAGTTTGTCCGAGATTGCCGACCGCTTGCGGACGGCTCAGCGGGTGGCGGTGCTCGCTCACGTGCGGCCCGATGGCGATGCGGTGGGCTCGGTGATGGGGCTGGCGCTGAGCCTGATGCTGGCGGGCAAAGAGGTGGTGCCGATGCTTGAAGATGGGGTGCCGGACAATCTGGCGTTTCTGCCCGAAGTGGGGCGCATCCAGCAGCCGCGCCCCGGAGATGTCGTCGAGGTGGATGTGGCGGTGGCTGTCGATACGGCGACGAAACCTCGCCTCGGTGAGGGCTGCAATGCGGCGCTGGCGGCGGCTCCGCTCTGGATCAACATCGATCACCATCCCACCAATCCCAATTACGGGGATCTCAATCATGTGAACGGCTCTGCGCCGGCGACCGGGCAACTGATCTATGAGCTGCTGCAAGTGGGTGGTTTTCCCCTCAACGATGCGGTGCGGCGGCATCTCTACGCCGCGATCTCGACCGACACGGGTTCTTTTCAATACCCTGGTGTGACGGCGCGGACGCTGCGGATCGTGGCCGAGATGATGGAGCAAGGTCTGGAGACGGCGGAGCTGTGTCGCGCGCTGTATCAAGCCCAACCGCTGCGGCATGTGCAGCTGCTCGGGCGGATGCTGCGGGAGATGCGTCTCACCTGTGAAGGGCAGGTGGCGAGCTGGCAGCTGACTCAGCAGGCCCTGCGTGAGGTCGCGGCTCGGCCTGGCGATACGGAGGGTCTGATCGACACGCTGCGGATGATCGACGAGGTCGTGGTGGCGGTGATTTTTGAGGAACTCGAGGACGGCAAGGTGCGTGTCAGCAGCCGTTCGAAATCAGATGCCGTCAACGTGGCGGAGGTGTGCGCGCGATTCGGTGGCGGGGGCCATCGGGCGGCGGCGGGGGCTCGATTGGCGGGACCGCTGGAGACGGCGGCAGAGAATTTTTTGGCTGAATTGAAACATGAAGTCGGACGACTCGCTTAACGGAGTGCTGCTGGTGGACAAAGGGCCGGACATGACGTCTCACGACGTGGTGGCGGTGGCTCGGCGCTGCCTGAATACGAAAAAAATCGGTCACTGTGGGACGTTGGACCCGATGGCAACAGGTCTCTTGATCCTGGTGGTCGGATCTGCCACGAAGATCCAGGACCTGCTGATGGCGGAGGACAAGGAGTACCTCGGCTCCATGCGCCTCGGCATCTCTACCAACACGCAGGATCGTGAGGGACAGGTGGTGGAAGAAAAGCCGGTGCCTGCGCTGGAGTTGGCCGATTTGCGAGCTGCGTTCGATGCGTTTCGCGGGGATTTTTACCAGACGCCCCCCATGGTCTCTGCCATCAAGATCGATGGCGTGCCGCTCTACAAGCTGGCGCGCAAGGGTAAAGAGGTGGAGCGTGAGGCGCGGTTCGTGCGGGTGTATGACAGTGAGATCACGCGGTTTGAGAGCCCGGAGGTGGACTTTCGCGTGGTGTGCAGCAAGGGGTTTTATGTCCGCACCTACGCGCACGATATCGGGGCTCATCTGGGCTGTGGGGCGCACCTCAGCGCGCTGCGGCGCACGCGATCAGGCAGCTTTCGCATCACAGAGGGGAATCATGTGACCTTTCCCATGCTGAAGGCGGGAGATCGGGCTGCAGCTGTGGCTGCCATGATGTCTCTCTACGATGTTTCCAAGCTGCGAGGCGCGTGAAGCGAGCCTGACACTGCTCACCGAAATGAAACGAACGAGCCTGCTGCATGAGCTGGATGAGCTGCGTGAAGTGGCGGGACCTGTGGCGCTAGCGATCGGCGTTTTTGACGGTGTCCATCTGGGCCATCGCGAGGTGGTGCGCGCGGCCGTGGAGCATGCTCGGCAGCATCAGGGTACGGCGGTGGCGCTGACCTTTGACCCGCATCCCAAGGCCCTGCTGCACCCTGATGGAGCGCCGCTGCGCCTGACGTCGATCGCTCACCAGCGGGTGCTGCTGGCGGAGCTAGGGGTGGAGCACTTGCTGGTCTGTCCCTTTACGGAGGAGTTTGCTGCCACTTCGGCCGATGTTTTTGTGCGCCGACTGGTGCGTGCCTGCCGTCCGCTGGGTTGTGTCTCCGTGGGGTTTGGCTGGACGTTTGGCCGGGGCCGCAGTGGCAACGTCCACCAGCTGATGGATGCGGGTGGGCGAGATGACTTCGCCGTCTATGGCGTGCCGGCGGTGAAGCTGGATGGCCGTGTGGTCAGTAGCACCTGGGTGCGTGAGGCGGTGGCTGCGGGAGATTTGGCAATGACACATCGCCTGCTCGGTCGGCCCTACAGCCTGCTGGGTGAAGTGGTCGCTGGCAGGCGGCTGGGGCGGGAGCTGGGATTCCCCACCGCCAATCTGCAGCTTCAGCAGACGCAATTTCCGCCCACAGGCGTCTATGCCTGCGAGGCTCGGGTGGCGGGCCCGTGGATGCCCGCCGTTTGCAATCTCGGACGCCGCCCGACGGTGGAGTCCGATGGCAGCCTCACTCTGGAGGCGCACTTGTTGGATTGGCAGGGAGATCTGTATGGCAGCGAGATGGAGGTGCGTCTTTTGCACCACCTGCGTGGAGAGATGAAGTTTGACGGTCTGCCCGCTCTCCAGGCCCGCATCCAGCAGGACCGAGATGAGGCGCGCCAGTGGCTAAGCCAACGTTCGTGAGCTGGTCGGGAGTCGGCGGGGGAGCGTGAGGCGGAGTTTAATGCGATTTTTTGCCGTCGATCTGAT
>JAGRPD010000365.1 GCA_020439875.1 Verrucomicrobiales bacterium | reverse complement strand
GGGTTCGTCCGCAGGTGGTTCGGGGTTGGTGGGTGCAGGCTCAGCGGCGGGAGATTCAGGGGTTGCCTCGGGTTCCTCTTGGGTGGGCACCTCGGGCTCGGGGGCATCGGGGATGGCGGCTGCGTTGGCTTTTCGTTCTGCCGCCTCCGCGCGTTCGGTGGCTTCACTGAGTTTGAATTCGAGTTCGGCGATCTTATAACCGTCCTCACGGGTGCGTTTCCGAGCATCCGCTTCGAGCTGCTTGACCTGATCCTCCAGCGCCCGCAGTTGGCGGGGATCGCCCGCTGCGGGTGGAGTTTCGGCGTTGCCCGCGCGGGGAGTGGCGGTCAATCCCAGTGCTTGATTGAACTCCTTCTGCACCAGATCCGCCCGGGCCTCCGCCGCCGACAGCTGGCGCTGGAGACTGGCCAGCCGCTTTTCACTCTGCTCCTGGTAGAGCTGGTGCTTGTTGCGCAGGGCATCGAGTTCATTCAGAGTTTCAGACTCCCGGTGATGGCCCTCGGCTTGTGATTGATCGTGCTTTGCCAACTGCTCCCGGAAGTCCGCCTCTCGCTCGGCGGCAGCAGCGAGGGCGGCCTCGCGGGCGGTTTGTTCCTCCTGGCATTTGGCCTCAAGGTCGGTGGCCCGCGTTTTGAGGGCTTGGAGCGCTTCTTCCAGCGCCTCCACGCGCCCCTGGCGGGCGGTCAGAACGGTCTCGAGATCCTGGATGCGCAGGCGCGTGGCGGGCAACTCATCGGCGATCTTTCGCGTCGCCACCAAATCGGCCTGGGTCATCTCCAAATTCGTGTGCGTCGTGGCCAGCTCCTCGCGCAAAGTGGCTTCACGTTTTTCGGCCTCGCTCTGGAGCTGGAGAAAACTCGCCTCCTGGGCCGCGCGAGTTTGCTCGGCCTGCTCCAGCTTGCGTGCAGCGGCGGCCGCCTCGGTCTGGTGTTGCGCCTGCAGGGTTTGCTTTTCTTCCTCGGCTTGGGCCAGCAGTTGGGTCCGCTGTCGCTGGCCTAGCCACCGCATCAGCCCACCGATGAGGAGCATGCTGACGGCCGCAGTGACGCTGACGGCACCGATTGGAAACGCGGCGTGGAGGGGAGAAGCTGCTTGCGCGAAAAGCATGAGAGTGAGTGAAACCGCGCGGGCTCCATCTGTCCAGTCTGCAATTTCTACTGAAACTTGGGGGCATCGGGAACGCTGGATGCCGTATATTCCGCCTCATCCAAATTGCCGTCGCCATTGCGATCGCGCGCTTGAAACCACGCTTCCGCCTCGTTGGGCTTGCGGTTTTTGCCGAATTCCTCGGGGGTCAGACGACCGTCGCCATCGGTGTCCAGCTTTTGAAACATCTGTGAGCGCGAGCTTTGTCCGGAGGTTTTCTTTTTGGATTTGGGATCGCTGGCGATGGGGAGGGGGAGGTAGTCGAAATCAAGAATCATCTTCCGCTGCAGGACCGTCTTGAGTTCCTGAGTGACCTCTTCCATACCGGGCTGTCCATACAGATTCCGCAGCTCGGCGGGATCGGCCTCCAGGTCGTAAACTTCGTACACGGGTCGGGGATGCGCGAACCAGAGGTCTTCAAACTCCGTGGCCAAAGCGCTTTCCTCGTGGGCCTTCACGATGTCCGTCCAGCTGGGGTTGCGGGCGCTATCCACTGGGGCATAGCGTTGATAGGGCGTGACGTTGTAGATGAGCTTGTAGCGCGCGCTGCGCACACAGCGACCGTAATCCACGCTGCTGGCGGGGGTATTGAGATCGTAGGTGGCGCTGCCGTGCGGACCCCGCTCGGCAAAGATGTGCTGGCGTTCGTGAGGAAAGGGTTGCCCTTTCAACAAGGGCAAAAAGCTCACACCGCTGATCCGCTCTGGCACGGCCAATCCGGCGGCTTCCAGGCAAGTCGGTGCGATGTCTTCTCCGGAAATCAACGCACTGCTGTCTCCTCCCGGTTTCACCACTCCAGGCCACCATGCCAGCAGCGGCACATTGAGTCCGGGATCTCGCAGGCAGCCTTTGCCACTGGGAAAGGCCATGCCGTTGTCTCCCATAAAAATCACCAGCGTGTTCTCCAATCCCGCCCGCTCCCGCACCACATCCAGCACCCCCTGAAAGTCGCCGTCACAGTGCTCGATCTCGCCTTCATACGCGGACAAATCTTGCCGCACCCCCGGTAGGTCAGGCAGGAAGTCCGGCACCTCCAGCGCTGCGGGATCCGGTGGGTTTTTCCCCGTCGTCCACGGGTGATGGGGATCGCTGAAGTTCACCCACAAAAAGTAGGGCTGATCCGCCGGACGTAGATCAAAGAACTCGTTCATCTTGGCGGGCACATTTTCCTGGCCCGTGGCATCCACAAAATGGAAGCGATCCTGAAAGGTGCGCAGATGAAATTCATCGAAGACCTCAGCCGTCGCGGAGGGGGCGCGGCCCGAGCCATCGAGATGATAGCTGCGCCCGCAGACGCCCACAAAGTACCCTGCCTCCTGGCGCAGGATTTCCGGGAAAGTGATTTCATCCCGAGGCAGGGGCGAGGAAAATCGCGTGATCCGCGCGGCCACCGGCGAGCGCCCCGTCATGATGGTGGCGCGGGACGGCACGCACTGCGGCGCGCCGGTGAACATTCGGCGAAACATCATCCCTTCCGCCGCCATCCGATCCAGATTTGGCGTCTTCATCTCCCCCCGACCGTAGCAACCGAGGAACGGGTAGCTGTGATCGTCCGAAAGGACAAAAACGATGTTGGGGCGAGACTCGGCGGCCGGTGACGGAGCCGAGGTGCAGAGGGCCATCAGGCCGAGGAGACCGAAAAGACGCATGGAAGATCAGAGGGGCAGTTTCCCCTTTTCAACGCAAGCGGCTTCCCGTTCCTCCTCGAAGATCCCTCTTTTCCAGGAAAAAAAGGGACAATGAGGCCGATGCCACGAGGTTTCGCGAATCGCAAAAATGGCATCGCCTCGCTGCGGTGACCCGACTCAGGGCTTCTTTTTGGTGGATGACTTGCTAGAAGTCTTGGTGGACGGCTTGCTGGAGGATTCCGCTGCCGCGTCAAGATTTTTCGGGAATGTCCGATCCTTCGCCTTAGTCAGGATCTCTGAAAAGGTGGCCTCGCCGATGCCTTCGACCTTCAACAAATCCAGCGGATCGCTCAACGGGCGAGCTTTCTGAATGCCTTTGGCTCTCGTCGCGCCGACGCCAGGCAGTTTTTCCAGATCTTTCGCCTCCGCCTTGTTCACAAAGTCGAGCAGGCCCTTCTTTTGAGTGGGAGTGAGCTTGGCCGCTGCGTCCTGACTGGCCTTCGAAACCTCCGTCTTCTCCACCTTGGTCGCAGGTGGCTTGGTGGTCTTCTTGGAGGATTTGCTGGATTTTCCCGATTTGGAATCGGCGGAAAAAGCAGGCTGGAGGGCGAGAGCCCCGATGGTGAGAAATAGGAGGAGTGTCTTCATTGCAGTGCTCATTTAGTGATTTACGCCAGAAGTGACAAGAAAAATTCGCATCAATTGATCGGGGTCGAACGGAAGCCTCATGCGACTCGTTGGTTTTCCGTTTGGTGCGCTCACCAGACGGCTCCAAAAGTCAGCTTCGTAGAACTCAAGGGGTGCGGGAGACGCTCGACGAAGCTTTGCAAAAATCGCTTCCCTCTTGCGGTGGGAGGGCGGACATTGAGGGGATCATGCCGTCTCTGCTGTTCGTCTGCCTGGGCTGGATGCCGCGTGTCTGCGCACGGTGGCGGGCGGGACTGTTGCTGACGGGCTGGTTTATTGGGGGAGGGCTGCCGGTGGCGGGGCAGCAGGGGAAGCCGTTGCTGCCGGCGGCTGAGGTGACGCTGAATGAGGAGCTGGATAAGGCGTTGCGAGAATTCAGCGGGAAGGTGGCGGAGCAGAGGCGCAAGCTTTGGGATGAGGCCATGACGGAGCAGATCCAGCACATGACGCGGGAGCTGAAACTCACCGAGGCGCAGCAGGGCGATTTGAAAGCGGCATCGACCGAGTCGATCAAGGCGGCCCTGGTGGGGTGGGAGGACAAAATTTTCGACTGGCTCAAGCCTCACCTGGGTCGGTCGGGCAATGCCATCCGCGATCTGGCGCGCTGGCCGGAGGAGGGCATCGCGCAGTCGGCCGACATCGATGGCGTGATGCCTCCGGAGATGCAGACCGCGTGGCGCGGGGCGCTGGATCGGGTGCTGATGCCTGAGCAAAAAACCCGCTGGCAGGAGGTGATGCAAGCCCAGCAGGAGGAGGAGCAGCGCGAGCTGGAAGAGTATGTGGATTTTTTGGCCACGGGCCAAACTCTGCCGATCGAGAATGCGCTGGCCGCTGCGGTGCATCGGGCGCAGAACGTGCTGGGTCTCTCAGCGGAGCGGGTGGAGAAGCTGAAGGCAGCGGCCGAGGACGTGCGGGATGAGGTGTTGGCGACTTGGAAGCAGAAGGCTCTGGCGGAGATGAATGGGATGGATTTGGAACAGCGAACCCGTCTGGTGGAGCGCGGTTCGGGGATCTCGATGCAGGAGTTCGTGCCCGTGACGGAGCATCCTGCCTGGCTGGCGGTGCTGAAAGAGCAACTCTCGGCGGCGGAGCACGAGAAGCTGGCGCAGGAGGAGGTGCGGCGGCAGCAGAGTTTGGTGCAGGCGTTTCAAGGGGTGTTGCTGCTGGTTTTGGATCGCGCGATTTCGCTCACGGTGGAACAGCGGGATCGGCTGCGGCCGATGATGCGGGCAGGCGGGGAGTTTTTGGCGCAGGAGTTGGGGGAGGAATTCAACATGGACATCCCGGTCATCGCCAAGTCGTTCGAGAAAGTGGACATCGACGCGGTGCGGGAAGTCCTGGCGACTTCGCAACTTCCTTCCCTCGATCATTTGCTGAAGGTGACGCTCACATTTGGCTCACAGGATACGGCACCGTTTCTCCCCTGGAATGAGGTGAGGCCGGAGCCAGCGCCGAGCACCTCTGCAACGGATCTGGACAGTGTGCTGACGCGCTACGCCTACGAGCACTATCAAGAGCAGATTTCAGAGAGCCGTCGGCGTTTGCAGCTGGAGCTGGATGAGGTGGCCCGCACGGCGCGGGCCGAGCCGGAGCGGCTGGCGCGCCTGGATGTGGCGGCGGAGGGTGCGGCGCGGGATGTGTTGGCCACTTGGCGTTCGCAGATGAGATCCTGGCTGCAATCTAGCACGGCCAACATGACGCCGGAGCAGGCTGCGGCTCGGCTGGCGACCATGGGGGCACCGCGCTTTGGTGGAAATGAAGATGCCACGGAGTCGCCCCTGTGGCGGGCGGCCGTGCGTCGGGAGTTGACGTCGGCGCAGTACCAGTTTTGGAGGCAGGAGCAGGAGGCTCGCTGGCTGCACCGCCGCCGGGTGCAGTGCGAGCTGGTGCTCATCGGTCTGGATCATCTGCTGACGCTGCGACCTGAGCAACGCGAAGCCATGCAGGCTCTCCTCATGCCGGTGCTGGAGACCTACTGGGAGGACATGGATAAGGTGATGCAGCGGTCCTGGTTTTTGCAAAGTTACACCCTGCTTTTGCCGCTCATTGGCGTGCCGGAGCCATCTTTGAAAAACCTGCTCTCTCCGATTCAGTGGGAAATCTGGAACGCCCATTCCAAGAGCCAGGTGGAACACTACTGGCCGCGCATCCGTGCGGAGCATGAGCAGCGACTGAAGAGGGAAAGCGAGGAGGGGCGGAAAAAATCGAAATGAAGGGGCGCGCGATCCAGAACCTTTGGGGCATCGCGGCGCTGGGGTTCGCGGTGCAGGGCGCGGTGGCCGAGTCGCGAGTCTCGGTCATCTGGCGGGGGGGCGACGAGCTGCAGGGCAAGCTGTTGAGCTTGGATGCGAAGGGTCTGACGCTTGAGGCGGATCCTGCGGGGCTCTTTGCGGCTCCCGTGCGGCTGAAAACGTCGCTCATTGACGAACTGCGGTTGGAGATGCCAGAGAGCAGTCCAGCGCGGACAGAGGCCTTTTCATTCACTCTCCGTAATGGCAACCGCATCCTGGCCGATGTCCTCGAAGTCACCGAGGATCAATGGTCGCTCACGGGAGCCTGGATCGGTGCCTTGAAACTCCCGGGGAGCGAAATCGCTCGCATCGATCGGGTGCAGGGTCCGGGCATGGTGTTGGCGGGACCTGCACCGGGGGTTCTCTTGCGCGAACATCCCACCGGCAAAGAAGCTGGCCCCAACCCTCTGTTCGATCCGTTTGGGGGGGGCGGAGGTCGGCAGGTGCAAAAGAAGTCCGGTGATCTTGAGGCAAGAGGTATCCCCAGAGAGTTGGATTTTTGGAAAAGCGACGCCTCCGGTGCTCTCACCACCCGGGCGTGGGATCAAGGTCTGGCCGCTCCCGCGCCGACTGCCCTTCAACAGCGTGTGCCGGATCAGCTCTGTCTCGAGGTGGAACTCTCGGCCTCCCAACGCCCGGAGTTCCAGGTTCGACTGGCCGACGGTCCCGAGGAGAATGATTTCGCGATGCTGGAGACCTGGGGCTCGCACCTCGCTCTGCGGCAGGGGGATCGATTTTCGACCCTTCCGATGCCGGAGGGGAAGCACCTGCACTTTGTCCTCCAGTGGCAGCGAAAAACGGGACGCCTCAGCTGCGAAGCGGTGGGAGCGGCCTGGTCGCTTTCACTTGATCCCCCGCCGGACGTGGTGGTTCGCGATTCGGGTCTGAGAGGGCAGTTTGATCTTTTTTCCGTGGTGAATCTCGGGCTGGACCTCACGCTGCATGCGGTGCGGATCCTGGACGCCCCGCTCCGCCCGCAAGCCGCACCCGCTGGCCCTGCGGTTCGTCGCATGGATGGCTCCTGGGTGCGTGGGCGCATCACGGCGGTCAGGGACGGGCAATGCACCATCAGCCCACCGGAGTCGGGTGCGGCAGTGACCTTGCCGCTGAGTCAGGTGCTGGCGATTCATTTTGCCGAGCCAGAGAAAAAGGAGCACCCGCCTCAGTCCGCGCCAGCGTGGGCCGTCTCTTTTGCCGGGGAGCAGTGGCGTGGCCAGTTGCAGGAGGATGCCTCCGCTCAGCCGGGTGTGATCCGCCTGCGCGGCGTGGAGGGAGGGCCGATCGGTGATCTGCGGGCCGATCTCACTCGGGTGATGAACTTTCATCGGGATGGCGCACTCCCTGTGCCCGATGCGCCGGGGGCGGACACCATGGCCGTCGGACGGGACTTTTTCTCGCACGGGCGGCTGGTTCCACTGGGACAGTCGCTGCCGGGTTGGGAATTTCCCGGAGCGGAGGCCGCTGTGCCGATCCAGCCGCGCACTCAGACGGCGGTTACTTTTACCCTGCAACCGGAGCGCGAGTCGGCGGCGTCGGATCGCCCGCTGTTGCAGCTCAACGATGGCACGCTGCTGGCGGCGCGCATCACATCCATCACACCGGGCAGCTTGGCCTTTGAGGCCGATGGCGTGCTCCGGACGACCTTGCCGGTCAGCGCGCTCACGGCGGTTCTTTTCCCAGGACCCCGGCTGGAAAATCGGGGTTTCACGGATGCGGGTTGGCAGTGGATCGGGGGTTCAGCGGCCCCGCAAAAATCGAAGATCATCGAACTGCCGGACGGTCAGCGTCTGCTGCATCCTCAAGCGGGACTCGTCCAGCGCGGCGAGCTTTTTTTCCATCTACCACGTCTCGAGACCAGTGCCGTGCGGATCACGCTGGGCGGCAGTCCCTGGGATGCTCAATCCGGACTTCGTCTCCTGGTGGTGCGCACGGGGGATGAACTCTACCTGGGAGAGGAGTCCAGCCATGGCAATCTGCGCCAGCAGGCCCGTGCCGTGGCCGATGAAAATGACGTCCACCTCGAGTGGGAGCTGAGCGAGACCGAGATCCACCTGCGCCTCAATGAAGACACCACCCTGCGGCTCGCCTTCACCCCTGATCGGCGCGCTGGCTCCATGCTGGCCATTGAGTGCGCCGAGATCTGGGGAAATCAGCCCGTCCCGATCACCGTCACTGGATTTTCCTGCACCCAGGCACCCGGTGCCTTGCCCTCGGTGCGTGTGCTGGATGCCGTGCGGGATCAGCTCCTCACCATTCCTCGTGCGATGCGGGATGATCCGCCGCAGCACGCGCTCATCGCTCCCAATGGCGATGTCCTCCGCGGCACCGTCATCGCCCTCACGCCCCAGGCTGTGCGCCTGCGCTCCGGCCTCGACGAACTCACCATCCCCACTCGGCAGCTGGCGGCGCTGGTCTGGCTAAAACCGTTGCCATCGCAGGCTGCTACCACCGCCGATCCGCCCCAGGCTGCCCCAGTCGCCGCTGAGCCTCCAGCACCTGCGGCGGCTTCCCGCGCCATGCCTCCACCCCATTGGCTGGAGCTGAGAGATGGCTCTCGGTTTGCCTTTCGACCCTCCCGCTGGACGCAGGACGGCGTGACGGGTCAGCACCCGCTGCTCGGGCATTTTCGCATCGCGCCGGATCGGGTGCTGCGGCTGTGTCTGAACACTCATCCCGACGTGCCGCCCGTGATGAGCGCCGTCACCGAATGGCAGTTGCGTGCGGCAGCGGATCCCGTGGTGGAAAATGCGCCGTCTAACTCCGGAGGCGGTCCGCTCGTGGGGCAACCCGCCCCCGATTTTAAATTGCCGGGGCTGCGAGGTGGCGAGATCACGCTCTCTTCACTCCGAGGTCAAATCGTGGTGTTAGATTTTTGGGCCACCTGGTGCGGGCCCTGTCTGAAGGCCGTGCCCGAGCTGCTCAATGCCCTCGAAGAATTCCCGCCCGAGCAGGTTCAAGTTTTTGGCATCAATCAAGGTGAACCCGCCGCTCAGGTGGCCCCCTTTCTCAGCGCTCGCGGCTGGGAGTGGGAGGTGGCGCTCGATGCCAGTCAAAGCGTCGCTCGCCAGTATCAAGTGGAAGGCATCCCGCACACCGTCGTCATTGATCGTGAAGGTCGCATCGTCTTCGCCCACGCCGGTTACAGCGCGCAGGCCGCAGCGCAGGTGCGCGATGTCATTCGCCAGCTGTTGAAGGCACCGTAGCTCAGTGCCGCGGCAGGTAGTCCACCTGATAGTCGCGCGGGAAGGGCAGGGCATCAATGGACTCCGCCCATTGAGTCCACGCTTGAGTCAGAGCCTCCAATCGCTCTGGATTTCCGCTCGCCACATCGTGCAATTCCGATCGATCTCGGTCGATCCGATACAGCTCCCAGGGAGCCTCTCGCAGCGCCACCGCCTTCCATGGCCCGCGGCGGGCCGCGCGGTGGCCTTCGTGTTCGAAAAAAAGCGTCCGCTCTGGGAGATCTGCCGAACCTCGCAGCATCGGCAGCAGGTCCAGACCGTCCATGCGTCCACCAGGCTCGCACTCCACGCCCGCAGCGGCCAGCAGGGTCGGCATCCAATCGATCAAATGCGAAGGTTGCTCCCGGCTCGGATCTTGCCACGGACGGATCGATCCCGCCGGCCAGTGAACGATGCACGGCGAGCTGATGCCGCCTTCGTGATTGAAGTGTTTGTACAATCGCCACGGCGTGTTGCTCGCATTGGCCCAGCCGCTGCCCAGACTATGAAAGGTGCCCGGCCCACCCATGGCCTCCAGCGCCGCACCTTCATGCAGCACATTGTGATTGCTGGACTGACCATCAAACCCACGCGGATCCCATTCCGCACACGCACCGTTGTCGGAAACAAAAATCACCACCGTATCGTCCCACTCTCCCGCCGCCTTCACGTTCTCCACCATGCGACCGATGTTATGATCCATCCGGTCCACCATCGCCGCGTGGATCGCCATGCGCCGCGCCAGATCCGTCCGCCGCGCCTCGGGGAGATCTGTCCAGGGCGGATTTAGCCCCTGCTCGGTGGCTCCGTAGTTCCACCAGGGAGATCGTGGTGTTAGCTCCGTCTCGGCTGACACGACACCCAGGTTTTTCATTCGCGCCAGCCGTTCTTCCCGTAGCACGTCCCATCCCTCCGTATAACGTCCCGCATACTTGGCGATGTCTTCTTTTCTCGCCTGCAGCGGAAAGTGCGGCGCATGATAGGCCAAATAGAGAAACCAAGGTCGCTCCGGCGTCTGCCTCGCTTGCTCGAGAAAATCCAACGCATGATCCGTCACCGCATCCGTCGCGTAAAAGCTGCCCTCTTCGTAATGGCGTGCCTTTTTTCCGGCGGGCAACCGCAGCAGGTGATCGGGCTGCCAAAACGTCTTCGCACTCGTCAGTGTGCCATAGAATTCCTCAAACCCATGCTGCGTGGGATCCTCCGTACCCAGATGCCATTTCCCCGCCAAAAAACAACGGTAACCACCCGCTCCCAAGCGCTGCGCCAGCGTCCGTGCCTCCGGACTCACCCGACCCGCATAGCCGGGCCGACCCAGATCCTGCGTCATGTGCCCCAGACCCACCGCGTGCGCGTAGCGCCCGGTCAGCAAGCTCGCACGGGAGGGGCAGCAGCGCCCCGACGTGTAGTGCTGCGTCAGACGCAAGCCATCCGCCGCCAGCGCGTCCAGATGCGGCGTGTCAATCTCACCACCGTAACATCCCAGATCGCTGAATCCCAAATCATCCGCCACAATCAGGAGCACATGGGGTGCAGCCTCTACCGCCGTCAGCCAGCCCATCAGCAAAAGAAAAGTCAAACAACGCACCGTCGGGTAACGCCCGCTCGAGCCGTCCGCTTGCAGCGTCCGCACCTTCTTCCAAAACATCGCGGTATCGACCAGCGTTGATTACCCACCATGCCTGTTCATCTCCTGCCCCTCTCGCGTCGCGCCTTTCTCACCCGTCTCGGTGCGGTGACTACCCTGGCCAGCTCCTTGCGCGCGGCTGGCTCCGACATCGATCCCAATCTCATCGCCATCCTCAATGACACGCACATCGGCGGAGCCCAGCCGCCGGACTCCGCTGTCCCCTCCAACCTCCGCGCCACCATCGCCTCTCTCCTCCGTCTTCCCCGCCGACCCGCTGTCGTCGTCATCAATGGAGATCTCGCTCTCAAAGACGGCCAACCCAAGGACTACGAGCACTTCTCCCAACTCATCGCCCCCCTAACGGAAGCCGGACTTCCCGTGCACCTCACTCTGGGCAATCACGATGATCGCACCGTTCTGGCTCGCTCCTTGAAGGGTCGTTTTCCACCAAACATCACCACTGTACCTTCGAAGCACATCAGCATCGTCAAGACCGCTCAAGCCAACCTGTTTTTGCTCGATTCGCTCAAAGCCACCATGGTCACCCAGGGCCTTTTGGGCGATGCCCAACTTGAATGGTTGAACCAAGCCTTGCACGATCACGCCGACAAACCCGCGCTCATTTTTGCCCACCACAATCCGCGTTTGGGTGGTGATTCGACCCATTTTCCGGGTGGCTTGGAAGATTCGGACGCTCTCTGGGAAGTGCTCGTCGCCCATCCTCATGTCAAAGCCTACCTCCACGGGCACATCCATCATCGCGACTTCTATTATCATCGCGGCATCCACCTGCTCAACACCCCCGCCACCTCCTACGTGGCCAACCGTGAGATCAGCACCACAGGCTGGACGCTGGCTCATCTGCATCCGACCGGTGGCGACTTCACCACCCTCACGCACGACGCCACCCACCGATGGAATGGCGTCACCGAACACCTG